>CBQZLL010000307.1:0-3142 GCA_967749945.1 uncultured Frankiaceae bacterium | reverse complement strand
GGATCGTCGCCAAGCGCGACGACGAGCTCGGTGCCGCCGTGTGGTGGGACGTCGCGGTATCGGTCCGCGCATGCCGTCGTGCGGTCGAGGCGCACACGTTCGCGCCCGCCGGGTCGTTCGCCGCGACGATGCTCGCGCTCGACGAGCTCGAGGCGCTCGCCGAGGCTCTGCCGACTCCGCCGCCGAGCGTCCTCACCCGTCCTCTCGCCGATTCTCCTGACTATGTGGCCTTCGAGTCGATCGCCTGCCGGCTCTGCGATGCGCTCGACGCCCCCGGCTGGACGTGCGCGGTGCGGCTGGCCGGGACCGTCGACGACCTGCGACTCGCGTTGATCGGGTACGCGCAGCGCGACCTGGCCCGGCGGCAGCTCATGGCCGGGCTGGCCGCGACGCGCGCCAACGGGACCACCGCATGCGGCTGAATGGCGCGCGACGGACTCCGTTCGCCGTCGGGCGCTGCGCACGCGAAGCGCAGCCACCGCGCAGAACCCCGGTGGTCGACCCTGGAACCGGCGTGGCCGCCGCGGCGGATCACCCCAAGGGTCGGCGTTGAGCCCGGGGACGACCCCAGGGGCGGACGCCGCAAGTCAGGACGATGCTCTCGACGACCTCCTGGTCGAGGCTGCGCGACTCGTTGACGCTGGACATCAGCTTCTGGCCGACGGGCAGGCCGCGACGCTGGCGGCGTACCGCCGGTTGACGGAGGCCCTCACGGTCGCCAGTCGTCGTCGCGCCCGACCCGACACCGACGGGGCGCTTGCGGGTCTCATCGACGACACGGACCGCAGGTTGCTGCGTCACTACGACCGCGGCGGTGCCCGCGCGACACTGCCACGCGAGCTCCGGGTGCCGCGGAGCGAGGTCAACGCCCGGATCAACCGGCTTCGTGCGCTGACTGGCACGGTCACGATGTTCCAGCTTGGGCGGGCCGCGCACGCCTTCGGCTGGCTCGACGACCCGGCACCCCCCACGCCGGGCGACGAACCTGACGATCCGATGTCACGTTCCGCGAACTGAAGTGGAACTAATGGGTGGACGTCCAGGAGTGCGCAGCCGGCGCCAGCCGTCGGTGTCGATCCGGTGGTCGCGTCGCCGCGATCGTGCAGCGCCTGGTCGCCGACAGCGACGCACGATGCGGCGCGATGCGGGCCGCCCACTGGTAGTTCACGAAGGGGGATGTTGTGCACGGTCGGCGTGAACGCCGAACTGGCGCCACCGCACGCACGGGGGACGGGTCGAGCGGGCGGAGCCGTCGCGGCGCGGCGCGCGTCGGCGCCGACACTGGAGCACGCCCGGTGCGCGCAGCCTCGGCCGACGGGCCGCAGGGTGCGACACGCGGTGTAGGGGTGCGCAGGGCCTTGCGCGCGCGTCCAGCCCGGGTGTCCCGCCCGTGCCGCCGTTTGACCATTCGGCGGCACGGGCGGCCCGCGCTCCGCGTACCGCCCCCGGCCCGGCGCGAGACCCGACGGTGGTGACGCCCGGCTCGTCGTGGCGCACCGGGGCAGCGTCTCCGCGCGTTGACCTCACCGTGATCCTGCGCCTGGCGCCCGCCGTCGACGCGGTGTCGTAACGCGCGCCCGTCCCCCGATCCCTCCGAGTGGAAGCCAACCCCTACATGACGCCTGTTCGCCGCACAGTCCGACCGAGTTATCTGCACGTGGCGCTTCCCGTCGTGCTGTGTCTGGTGCCGTTCGCGTGGGACCACGACATCTCGCTCGGGATCGCCGTCCTGCTCGCGTGCGTCGCGCTCGCCGTCGCAGGTGTGCTCGTCCCGCGTCCGTACCTGACGTTCGAGCGGGGTCTGCGGTCGTCGTCCGTCGGCGTCGTGACCGTGCCGCCGGACGGTCTGTGGACGGTGCCGGTCGCGAATGCGGGCGACGCGATGGGGCGGGTCGTGGCGGTGCGGCACGCGGTGGAGATCGCGCCGGACGCGGACGGTCGCGGCGGCGGGCGCGCCGAGGGCGACGGCCGCGCGGTCGTCGCCGTCCTGGCGGCTGCGGGTTTCGTCGACGACTACGACTTCCTGTTCTGCACCATCTCGCCGGGTACGGCGCTCGCCGCCCACGACTCGTTCAGGTTGTGCGAGCTTCCGCTGCCCGCTTGCCCGACGCTTGGTCCGGCTCGACATGTGGCTGACGGTGCAGGGCCGCGACGGCAGCCGGACCCGGCTCGCCTTCTCGGTCCTGCCGCCGCACGGCCTGCCGACAGAGCGCAGCGACGCCGCGCTCGCGCGACCCTGACGCACCTCGCTCACGCCCACCCGCTTCGATGATTGGAACTGCTGTGTCTCGTCGTGTTCTCGCGCTCGCCGCGCTCGCTGCGTCCCTGGTTGCCGTTCCGGGCGCGGACGCCCGGCCAGTCGCGTCGTCGAGCGACCGTGCGGCCAGGGTTCTCGCGGGTGCCGCACGTGCCGGCGTACCGGCCGCCGCCCTCGCCCAGGCGCGGGCGCGGCTGGCGCCGGGGAATGAGGCGGAGGACCAGGCGTACGTCGTCGACGCGGGCGATCTCGACGGCGACGGCCTGGCCGACGTGCTCGACGTGCGATCGCACGGCGTGCCGAAGGACGAGGTCGACGGCTGGACCGTCTACCACTACACGACGACGGTCGCGGCGTACCGGGGCCGTGACGCCCGGCAGTTGTGGACTCGGACGTTCGCCGAGGACGAGGACGTGTTCCCGCTGCCGGCGCGGGTCGGGGCGACGGGCCGCCGGGGGGTCGTCTTCGTCGTCTACTCGCTGCTCGGCGAAGGGGTCGGCGCGCCGGTGGCGAGCGGGGGCGCAGGTGACGGCCGGATGTCGCTGGTCGCCGTCGACGGTGCCGGTGCCGAGGTGTGGAACCGGGTGACGCCCGGCGGCTACGGGTGGGACTACTCGGTGGCGTTCACCGGGGCCGACGTGTACGCGGCCGTCGAGGACAGCCTCGACGCGGTGAAGGGACCGGCGACCGACCTGCTGGTCGCCGTGGTCAGCTCGGTGTACGGCGACGCCGCGTCGGTGCGGCGCGAGCAGGTGCTGCTCGTCAGCGGCGCGGACGGGATGGTCACCGACACCGGGGTCGCGGTGGTACAGCGCGACGGCTACGCCTCCGAGCAGGCCGTCCCCGACCTGAACCACGACGGCCTCGCCGACTTCGCGGTCACCA
>CBQZLL010000306.1:0-3160 GCA_967749945.1 uncultured Frankiaceae bacterium | reverse complement strand
GTCGCCTCACCGGCTTGGCAGAGCTCTCGAAGCCCGACGCGAAGACGGCTCGCAAGCTCCTCGGCAAGTAGCCCGTCTCAGATCACCACCGGAAGGGAACTCTCCAAGTGGCACGCGTGAAGCGGGCTGTCAACGCCCAGAAGAAGCGCCGCGTCGTCCTCGAACGCGCGAGCGGCTACCGCGGTCAGCGCTCCCGGCTGTACCGCAAGGCCAAGGAGCAGATGCTCCACTCGATGACGTACGCCTACCGCGACCGCCGGGCGCGCAAGGGCGACTTCCGTCAGCTCTGGATCCAGCGGATCAACGCCGCCGCCAGGCTGAACGGCATGACGTACAACCGGTTCATCCAGGGCCTCAAGGCCGCCGGCGTCGAGGTCGACCGCAAGGTGCTGGCCGACCTCGCGGTCACCGACGAGGCGGCGTTCGCCAAGCTGGTCGACGTGGCCCGCGCGGCGCTGCCCGCGGCGTAACGCCATCAGCAACGTCATAGGGACGGCGCGCAACCCTCGAGTCCAGGGTGCGCGCCGTCTCGCACGTCGCGCCCATCGCAGGGAGCACGGTCGCTTCCTCGTCGAGGGCCCGTCCGCCGTCGCGGCCGCGACCGAGACGGACGCCTTGGTCGAGCTGTTCGTGACGCCCGACGCGGCGGGCCGCTACGCCGCGCTCGTCGACGCGGTCGCGGCCGTGCACGTCGTCACTCCCGGCGTCATGGACGCGCTGGCGCAGACGGTGTCACCGCAGGGCATCGTCGGCGTTGCGAAGGTCCGCGACGTCCCGCTCGCGTCGGTGCTCCGCGACAGCCCGCGCCTCGTCGTCGTCCTCGCGTACGCGCGCGATCCCGGCAACGCGGGCACCATCCTGCGGACCGCCGACGCGGCGGGCGCGGACGCCGTGGTCTTCCCCGACGAGTCGGTCGACCCGTACAACCCGAAGTGCGTGCGAGCCTCGGCGGGCAGCCTCTTCCACCTCCCGGTCGTCGACGGCGGCGCGGTCGGCGACGTTCTCCCTGCGTTGCGCGAGGCAGGGCTACGGGTCCTCGCGACGACCGCCGACGGGGGCACGTTGCTCCACGACGCGGACCTGTCGCGGCCGACCGCGTGGGTGTTCGGCAACGAGGCGTGGGGGCTGCCGGACGACGTCGTCGAGCACTGCGACGACCGCGTCCGTGTCCCGATCTACGGCCGCGCCGAGAGCCTCAACCTCGCCACCGCAGCAGCCGTGTGCCTCTACGCCTCGGCAGGCGCTCAGCGTTAGTCAGGCGCGTCGCTGGCACCCGATGGAGCGGCGTGCGTACCCTCGGTTGCGTGAGCGACGAGTCGGCGGTGTACGACGCGCTTCCCGACGGGCTCCTCGTCGCGGACGACGCGGGCACCGTCGTGGTGCTCAACGAGGCCGGCGCGCGGCTGTTGAGCCGGGGCGCCGACGACGCGGTCGGCCGCGACTACCGCGACGTCATGCCACTCGCCGACCCCGCGGGTCGCGACTGGTGGCAGTGCACCGCGCCCTACGACGGCATGGCCTCGCGCCGCGGCCAGCCCGAACGCCAGCTCTCGGTCATCGGCCCGGGCGGGGTGTCGATCCGCGAGCTGCTCGTCACGGCGAAGTACGTCCGCGACGAGCCGCGCGGCAAGGTGACGCGGCTCGTGGTCGCGTTCCGCGACGCGGCCGCGCGCGACCGCCTCGAACGTAACCGCGCCGACCTCATCTCGACCGTCGCGCACGAACTGCGGTCGCCCCTCACGTCGGTCAAGGGCTTCACCGCGACGCTGCTCGCGAAGTGGGACCGGTTCAACGACGACCAGAAGCGGGTCATGCTCGAGACCGTCAACGCCGACGCCGACCGTGTCACCCGCCTGCTCGCCGACCTGCTCGACGTCTCGCGTATCGACGCCGGCCGGCTGGAGCTGCACCGGCAAGTCGTCGACCTCGAACACGCCGTCCGCAAGGCGTTCGCCGGGCGCATCGCGTCGGGCGAGCCGGAGACCCGGTTCGTGCTACGCCTGCGCGGCGAGCTGCCGGAGATGTGGGCCGACCCCGACAAGGTCGACCAGATCGTCGGCAACCTCGTGGAAAACGCGTTGAAGTACGGCGCCGGCACCGTCACCGTCACGATCACCGGCAGTACGACGGGCGCGGAGGTCATCGTGAGGGACGAGGGCGAGGGCATCCCGCAGGAGATGCTCGCGCGCGTCTTCACGAAGTTCTGGCGGCGCGGCGACGGTGGCCGGCGCAGCGGCACCGGCCTCGGCCTGTTCATCACCAAGGGTCTCGTCGAGGCGCACGGCGGGGAGATCACGGCGGCTCGCGCGACCTCCGGCGGCGCGGAGTTCCGATTTACCCTGCCCGCCGGCGCGCCGTCGTACGACGGGTAGCGACCGGCGGGCTGAGCCGGCCCATCCCGCCGACCCTTAAGGTTCTCCCGTGTCCGACTACGACCCCGTGCAGGTCTCGTACCTCGATTCCGGCCACCTCGACCGCGCCCACGCCGCCGCGATCGCCGCGATCGCCGGCGCGTCGTCGCTCGACGAGCTCGCCGCCGCCCGCATCGAGCACCTCGGCGACCGCGCGCCCATCGCCCTCGCCAACCGCGAGATCGGCGCGCTCCCGCCGCAGGCGAAGGCCGATGCGGGCAAGCGCGTCAACGCCGTACGGCAGGCCGTGCAGCAGGCCTACGACACTCGCCTTACCGAGCTCGAGCGGGACCGCGACGAACGCGTTCTGGTCGAGGAGAGCGTCGACGTCACGCTGCCGTGGGACCGTTCGCCGAAGGGCGGGCGGCACCCACTGACGATGGTCCAGGAGCTCGTTGCCGACGTGTTCGTCGCGATGGGCTACGAAGTCGCCGAGGGCCCGCTCGTCGAGACCGAGTGGCACAACTTCGACGCACTCAACATGAGCCCGGACCACCCGGCGCGCACCATGCACGACACGATCTGGGTCGCGCCGCGCGAGCGCGGCCTGTTGCTGCGCACGCACACCTCGCCGGTGCAGATCAGAGCGTTGCTCGACCGCCCACTGCCGCTCTACGTCGTGGCGCCCGGTCGCGTCGCCCGCAACGACCCACTCGACGCGACGCACTCGCCGGTGTTCCACCAGGTCGAAGCACTCGTCGTCGACGAGGGCATCACCATGGCGCACCTGCGCGGGACGATCGACGCGT
>CBQZLL010000305.1:0-3207 GCA_967749945.1 uncultured Frankiaceae bacterium | reverse complement strand
CCTCGCGGTCGACGAGCTCGTGCATGGCGACGTACTCGGGGCCGGTCTTGAGCCGGATCTTCAGCCACTCGGGCTTGCGCTCGATCGGAGTCGCGGCGTTGCGGGCCTCGACGCGGAGCAGGCGGCGTTCGCCGGCGTCAACCACGGACCGGCTCCAGCGCGCTGCTGAGGGCAGCCTCGACGGCGTCGACGACGCCGTCCGTCGTGATGCGACGACCGGCGAGGACGGACAACGACGTGACGCCCGCGTCGCGGATGCCGCATGGCACGATCCGGTCGTACGCCGTGAGGTCCGCGTCGCAGTTCAGCGCGAAGCCATGCATCGTGACGCCCTGCGCGACGCGGATGCCGATGGCGGCGACCTTGGCGTTCTCGACCCACACGCCGCTGCGGCCGTCGACGCGTCCCGCCGCCACGCCGTGCGCTGCGCAGACGTCGATGAGCGCCTGCTCGATCCGCCGGACGTGGCCGACGACGTCGACGGGGTCGGGGAGCCGCACGATCGGGTAGCCGACGAGCTGTCCCGGCCCGTGCCAGGTGATCTTGCCGCCGCGGTCGACGTCGACGACCGGGGTGCCGTCGAGCGGGCGTTCCCACGGCTCGGTACGCCGCCCGGCCGTGTAGACCGACGGGTGTTCGAGCAACAGACAGGTGTCGTCGACCTCGCCCGCGACGCGACGCGCGTGAAGGTCGCGCTGGAGCGCCCACGCGTCGTCGTACGGGATCAGGCCGAGGCGGCAGAACTGCACAGACCTAGGGTCTCACAGCATCCTGGGCTCGATCTTCGTCTCGCCGCCCGGCTCGACCCGCCACGCCTTCGCGCCCGCGCCGTACGCCACCGCCTCGGCGAACGTGGTGCCCTCGAAGACCAGCCCGACCGTGTCGTCGGCGGCCCAGCCGGACGACAGTGCGCCCTCGCGGACGAGGCGCTGGTAGAGCGGGCGGCGGCGTTCCTCGGAGTCGTAGTGGGGCGTGTTGCTGGCGGGGAGGAACGCGAGACCGTTCGTCACCGGGCGCAAGTCCTCGCCGAACGAGTCCGTCGTCCCGCCCTCGAACCAGCACAGGCTCCCCGCGCTCGTGCCCGCGAGGACGACGCCCGCCTCCCACGCGTCGCGGAGGACCGCGTCGACGCCATGCGCACGCCAGACGGCGAGCAGGTTCGCGACACTGCCGCCGCCGACGTAGACCGCGTCCTGCGCGAGCAGGTGGGCGCGGACGTCGGCGACGTTCGGCATCGGGAAGAGGTCGAGGTGGCTCGGACGTACGTCGAGGTCGCGGACGGCGTCGTAGAACGCGACCGTCGAACCGGGGTAGTCGCCCATCGCGGTGCCGACGTAGCAGAGCCGGGGACGAGTCGCGCCGGTGAGCGAGAGCACGTGGTCGAGCAGGGGGCGGCGGCCGTCGCGCACGGCGAGTCCGCCGCCGCCGATGGCGACGATGCGCATGACGCGCAGCGTAGGCCCGTCCTCATAGGATGGCGCGGTGACCCAGCCTCCTGTGCCGCCGGGTTCCCCCGGCTGGGCCGAAGGGACCGCCAAGGCGGCGCTCGCAAGCCGGGTCCGCCCGTCGCTCGTCCTGGACGAGCGCATCGCCCGCGAGCTCCTCCAGGAGGCCGCGCGGCACGACGTCAGCGCGGGCGGCCGGTTCTCCGCCGGACCCGCCGGCGTGCAGGTCTGGACCGGGCCGTGGGACGGCCCGGGCGGCACGCACGGCGCGTCGGTGCACCTGGGATCCGTCGACTGGACGTACGACACGCCGTCGAAGAACTACGTGACGATCTACCGCTCGATGATCACGCAGGCCGGCATCGACGCGGGCGAGACGACCGAGTCGATCCTCACCATCGTCCTGAAGCTGGTGAACCAGACCGTCGACGGACCGCGCATCGAGCAGCCCATGCCCCCCGCGCACGACCCGTTCCGCCGGGGCTAGGTAGCGCCGCCTGCATTGTGTGCGGGATTTGCGGGCCCTAGCCAGTCGGATCCCGCACACAACGGTGAAACGGGCGAGCAGCTAGCCGTCGAGGCCGAGCTCGGCTTCGAACGCGCCTTCCTCCAGCCGTGCCTTGACGTCGGTGAGGTAGCGGGCGGCGTCGGCGCCGTCGACGATGCGGTGGTCGTACGTCAGCGCGAGGTACGCCATCGACCGCACCGCGACGATCTCGCCGAGGTCCGGGTCGTCGACGACCACCGGGCGCTTCACGACGCTCCCGGTGCCGAGGATCGCGACCTGCGGCTGGTTGATGATCGGCGTGTCGAACAGCGCGCCCCGGCTGCCGGTGTTGGTCAGCGTGAACGTCCCGCCCGTCAGTTCGTCCGGCGTCACGCGGTTGCTGCGGGTGCGTTCGGCGAGGTCGGCGACCTTGCGCGCGATGCCGCCGAGGTTGAGGTCGCCCGCGTCCTGGATGACGGGGACGAGCAGCCCGCGTTCGGTGTCGACGGCGATGCCGAGGTGTACGGCCTCGTGGTACGTCACCGTTCCCGCGGCGAGGTCGATGCTCGAGTTGACGACCGGGTGGGCCTTGAGCGCCTCGACCGCCGCGACCGCGAAGAACGGCAGGAACGACAGCTTCGTCCCCTCGCGCGCCTCGAAGTCCCGCTTGGCCCGCTCGCGCAGCCGGGCGATCCGCGTGACGTCGGCCTCGACGACAGTGGTGAGCTGGGCCGCGACCTGGAGCGACTCGACCATGCGCTGCGCGATGACGGTACGCAACCGCGACAGCTTCTCGGTCTTGCCGCGCAGGTGGGCCGGTGACGGCGCGGCGGCAGTGCGGGCCGGTGCGGCGGGCGTGGCCGGTGCCGCGGGGCGGGCGGCGCCGTTCTGCGCGGCGTCGAGGACGTCCTGCTTGCGGACCCGGCCGCCGAGGCCGGTGCCGGTCACCGTCCCGAGGTCGACGCCGTGCTCGTTGGCGAGCTTGCGGACGAGCGGCGTGACGTACGACGGCGCGGGCGCGGGCACCGACTCGACCCGGTCGGCCGCGCGGGCCGCGACCTCGTCGTACGTGGGCGCGGGCGGTGCGGCCGGGTGCGGCGGCTCCGGGGCGGCGGGCGGGGCGGGCGCCTCGGCCGGAGGCGCCTCGGCCGCGGGCCGCGCGGGTGCGGCGGCAATGCCCTCCGCGTCGATGACGGCGAGCTCGGCGCCGACCTCGACGGTCTCGTCCTCGGCGACCTTGATCGAGGTGAGTACGCCCGACGCGGGCGCGGGTAT
>CBQZLL010000304.1:0-3234 GCA_967749945.1 uncultured Frankiaceae bacterium | reverse complement strand
CGTCCGCCGTCCGACGACGAACGGGCGCAGCTCGCGGCCGTGCCGGAGCGGCACACCAACCGCAACCCGCTCGACGGCGCGCTGCTCGCGCCGGAACTGCCGTTCGTGCTGCAGCGCGCGGCCGCGGCGCAGGGTGCCGTACTGCACCTCGTCACGACGCCGGGCGGGCGCGACGCGCTCGACCGGATCATCGCCCATGCCGACCGGGTCGCCGCCCGCGACCCGCGCGTCGAGGCCGAGCTGCGGGAGTGGACCCGAGCGGCCGGGTCGGACGCGGTCGACGGCGTACCGGCCACGGCGGCCGGGCCGGGTGCCGCCGCGGCATACCGCTCGCGCTTCGTCCAGCGCGACTTCGACGTGCACGGCGCCGTCCCGAGCGGGCGCCCGGAGCGCCCGAGTGCTGACGACCCGTTGCCTGCGGTGTTGTGGACCGCCACGGACACACCGCTCGACTGGCTGCGCGCGGGCATCGCACTCGAAGCAGTGCTCCTGACGGCGACGGCATACGGCGCCGCCGCGTCGTTGCTCGACCAGCCGATCGAGATCCCCGCGCTGCGCACCGCGCTCCGGTACGAGCTCGCGATCCCCGGCCACCCGCAGGCGATCCTCCGGCTCGGCGTCGGCGACGCGGTGCCGCCGACGCCGCGGCGCCCGCTCGACGACGTCATCACGTCGCCATGACCGCCGCGACCGCGCTCGGACTCGGTCCGGCGGAGGTCGCCGAGCGGCGGGCCGAGTACGGGCCGAACGCGATGCCGGACGCGCCGCGCGCGTCGGTGCCGAAGCGCGCCGCGCGGTTGTTGCGCGAGCCGATGGCCGTACTGCTGCTCGTCGCCGCTGCCGCGAGCATCGGGCTGCTCGGCGACGTCGCCGAGGGGGTGGCGATCCTCGCGATCCTGGTCCTCAACGGCGCCGTCCAAACAGTGCAGGAGGGCCGCGCCGACCGCGCGGTCCGCGCCTTGCGCGACCTGTCCGCGCCCGTCGCCCGCGTCCTTCGTACGGGTCGTGAGTCGGTCGTCGACGCGGCCGAGCTCGTGCCCGGCGACATCGTGCTCGTCACCGCCGGCGACCGCGTGCCGGCCGACCTGGCGCTCGTCGAGGCGGTGGGCCTCGCGGTCGACGAGGCGGCCCTGACGGGCGAGGCGTTTCCGGCGACGAAGCGGTCCGGCGACGCCGCGCCGGACCGGCCGTACGCCGACCGCGAGACGGAGGTGTTCGCGGGCACGATGGTCGTCCGGGGCCGCGGCACTGGCGTCGTGACCGCGACGGGCGCGGCAACCGCGGTCGGGTCGATCGGGGCGGCGATCGGCGCCGCGCCGCCGACACCGCTCGAACGCGAGATGCGCGCGTTGGGACGGCGCCTCGCGGCCATCGCGGTGATCGTCGGCGCGGTCCTCGTCCCGGTGGCGGCGCTGCGTGGTGACGGCGAGGGCGCGCTCCTCGACGCCACGCTCGCGGGTGCCGCGCTCGCCGTCGCGTCGATCCCACAGGGACTCGTCGCGATCGTCACGACGGCGCTCGCCCTCGGTGCGAGGCGGATGGCGGCCGGCGGTGCGATCGTTCGCCGGCTCGCCTCGTTGGAGGCGCTCGGCGCCGCGTCCGTCCTCTGTGTCGACAAGACCGGCACGGTCACGACGGGCGACCTCACGGTCGTCGGGTGGGAGGCGGCCGACGGCGACGACGGCGCGCTGTGGGCGGCCGCCGCGCGGTGCTCCGATCAAGGCGGCGACCCGGTGGACGTCGCGCTCCGTCTGGTGGCGGGCGACCCACCGCCCGGACGCCGGGTCGCGGAACATCCGTTCTCCAGCGAGACGCGCTACCAGGCGGTGTGGGACGAGACACCCCACGGCGTCGTCGTGTCGGTGAAGGGCGCGCCCGAGGTGATTCTCGGTCGGTGCGCTCCCGGTCCCGCCCGGGTCGCGGTCGAGGAGGCGACGGCGCGGCTCGCGCGCGCCGGGAGCCGCGTGCTGGCCGTCGCCGACGGACCTGGCGAGGCGTACGACGCGCGGTTGCTGCAGCCGCGGGGCGTCGTCGCGTTCGCCGACCCGCTGCGCGAGTCGACCGAGGCCGCGGTGGCGGCGTGCCGGCGCGCGGGCCTGCGGCTCGTCCTGGTCACGGGTGACCACGCGGCGACGGCCGCCGCCGTCGCGCGCGACGCGGGGCTCGCCGCGCGCACGGTGCTGACCGGTGCCGACCTGCCCGGCGACCGGACCGACCGCGCCGCCGTACTCGTCGGTGCCGACGTCGTCGCCCGCGTCGATCCCGCCGTGAAGCTCGACCTGGTCCGCGCGCATCGCGCTCGAGGCGCGGTCGTCGCGATGACCGGCGACGGCATCAACGACGCGCCGGCCCTCCGGCACGCGGACGTCGGCGTCGCGGTGGCGGGCTTGGGCGGGACGGACGTCGCGCGCGAGGCGGCGGACCTCGTCGTCACCGGTGGCGACCTCAGCGCGATCGTTCGGGCGATCGCCGAGGGACGACGCATCTACCGCAACCTGGCGACCGCGGTCGCGTACCTCGTCACCGGCAACCTCAGCGAGATCCTCGTCATGGCCGGCGGGCTGTTCGTCATTCCTGAGCTCGCGGTGCCGTTGCTGCCGATCCAGCTGCTCTGGATCAACCTCGTCACCGACGGCCCACCGGGCCTTGCCCTCGCCGTCGACCGGCCGCCCGGCGACCCGCTCGACGCGCCGCCGCGTTCTCGCGACGAGTCGCTGCTCGGGCTCGGCACGCTGCGCGCCGTCACGAGTCGCGCCGCTCTGGTCGCGTCGTTGGTCCTGGCGGCGGCCGTTATCGCCCGGCGTTGGGGTTGGGCACCGGAGGCGGTGCGCACGCTCGTCATGACCGCGCTCGTACCGTGCCACCTGATGCTCGCGTACGTCGTCCGTGGCACGGAGCGCACGTTCGAGCGCGGGTGGGCACGCAACCGGCTGCTGCTTGCCGCGGTCGGCGGGTCGGTAGCGCTGCAGGCGCTGCCCGTGGTGGTCGCGCCGCTGCGCCACGCGTTCCGGCTCACCGCCCTCCCGGTCGCGGGGTGGGCGCTGGCCGTCGCCGTATCCGTCGTGTTCGTCGCCGTCACCGACGTCGCGCGCCACCTCGGCCGCCGGCGCGGGTCCCGTTCACGAACGTCTGGTCGGTGGAACGACGACGACCGGGCAGTGCGCCTCATGGCACACCCGGTGCGACACCGACCCCAGTAGCGCGGCCGCGACGGCGCCGAGCCCGCGCCGGCCG
>CBQZLL010000303.1:0-3234 GCA_967749945.1 uncultured Frankiaceae bacterium | reverse complement strand
CGACGGCGAGGACTGGTTGCTCGACGTGGCGAGCTGGGCCGCGCGCCGCGAGGCGACCGCGCCCGCGGACCTCGTCGACCTCGTCGAGGCGAGCGAGGCGACGCAACGCAAGGTCACCGAGCTCGTCGAGAGCGCCCCCGCCGACGCGCCCGGATGGCTGCGGCCCGCGTCGATCCGGTTGCTGGCACCGTTGCGAGCGCCGAACTCGCTGCGCGACTTCCTCGCCTTCCGCGACCACGTCGAGCGCGGCGCCGCCCGCCGCGGCACGCCCGTACCCGAGCCCTGGGACCGCATCCCCGTCTACTACAAGGGCAACCGCCGGTCGATCTCCGGCGACGGCGACGACGTGCGCTGGCCGTCGTACACCGAACGGCTCGACTACGAGTGCGAAGTCGCCGCGGTCGTCGGTCGCGGTGGCCGCGACTGGACCGAGGACGAGGCGCGGGCCGCGATCTTCGGGTACCTCGTGATGAACGACTGGTCCGCGCGCGACATCCAGCGCGACGAGATGGCCTGCTGGCTCGGGCCGGCGAAGGGGAAGGACTTCAACACGTCGTTCGGGCCGGTGATCGTCACCGCCGACGCGTGGGACCCCGAGGCGGACCACCCGATGACCGTCGCGGTCGACGGCGAGGTCTGGTCGCGGGGGACGACGGCCGGGCGGCACTGGACGTTCGGCCAGATGCTTGCGCACGTGAGCACCGATGAGGACGTGTACCCGACCGACGTGCTCGGCTCGGGGACGTTCGGCGGCGGCTGCGGGCTGGACCTCGGCCGCTGGATCGAGCCGGGACAGACCGTGACCCTCACCGTGGACGGGCTCGGCACGCTCAAAAACCGCGTCGTGCGCTGAGCTCCACCGAACTCCACCGAACCTTGCGGCGCCCCCAGGCGTCGGTGGTTCGACGGAGTGGGAGGGGGCACAGTGACGGACCTCGGCATCGCGGCAGATGTGGCAGCCGCGCCCGGATCCGCGATGCGACTGGCGACCGCCGAGCGCAACGCGGAGTTCGCCGCGCTGTACGCGTCGCTGTTCCGCGAGGTCTCGGGCTACTGCGCCGCGTTGCTGCGCGACGACACGAACGCCGTGGACGTGGCGCAGGAGGCGTTCATCCGGCTGTTCGCCCGGTGGCGCGCGGTCGAGAACCCGCGCGGCTTCCTGTTCCTCGTCGCGACGAACCTGGTCAGGGACGAGTTCCGCCGCCGGGGCCGGCAGCGTTCGCTGCTCGCCTCGCTCCGGCCGCTCGTCTCCGAGCACGCGCCGGACCGCGACGACTACGCACTCCGCGACGTCGTCCTGCGGCTGCCGCGCGGGCTACGAGACGTCGTCGTCCTGCATGTCGTCGCCGACCTCCCCGTCGTCGACGTCGCCCGGATCACCGGGCTCCCCGTCGGCACGGTCAAACGGCGCCTGCACGACGCCCGCGGCCGCGTCCGGCTCGACTGGATGGATGAGCGATGACCGACCACCCCTCCCCCGCGGCGTCCTGGGACCCCGGACCGGCCCCGCGCCCCGACGGGCTTGCCACGGCGTTCCGGGCAGCCGACCGGCGGCGCCTGCGCACCGTCCTCGCCTCGGCCTCGGTGCCCCTCGCCGTGACGTGCGCACTGCTCGCGTCCCCAACCGCAGGCGGCGGCGCAGCCGGCCTCGACATGGCGCCAGCCGGTCCCGGCGGACGGGGCGCGACGCCGTCCGCGTTCGCCGCCGCACGGTCGGAGGACACGGTGACCGCCCACGGCGCAGCTCGGTCCGGGGACACCGATGCCAGCAGCGGCGGCCCCGGCCGGGTGGCTCCGCCAACCGGGCTCCCGACCGCGCTGCCGACGCTCCCGACGCCGTCCGGCGGGCCATCCACCTCGCCGGACCAGAGCCTCGGCTTCGCTGCCGCGCACACCGCGTCGACCCACGTCGACCTGCCCGCGACGGTCCACCCGGACTTCCGCGACGCGGCCATCACGGTCGGCGGGACGTACGGCGGCGTCTACCTCGTGTCCGACGACGGCACCGTCGCGGGCGGCGTGCTCGTCGAACCCGGCCCCGACGGCCGGCGGATCCCGACGACCGGGCCGAGCTACGGCACTGAGATCGGCGACGCATCCGAGCTCCCCGCAGGCGGCTACACCGTCTATGTCGTCGGCGACGGCGCGACCGAGGTGGCCGTCGAGCTCGCGGCGGGCGAGCACGGACTCACGGTGACCGCGTCGGGGCCCGCCACAGCCGCGTACCGCCGGGTCGTCGACGTCTTCGCGACCGGCGCGACGAGCGCCAACCGCCGGCTCGCGGTCGATGCGGACGGCACGAGCGTCGGCATCGCGGGCGCCTGGCTTGACAGCCAGGGCAACCACACCAACGCCAGGGTCACAGCGTGCCTCGCCGTGGCCGCGTCGCCGTGCACCGGCGACGACCCGCAGGACACGTCGACCGTCGGCGTGGGCCTCGCCGGATCCGCGGTCGGCGCCGGCGTCGTCGTCGAGAACGGCCTCCTCGACGGCGGCCGCGACCTCGTCACGCACGGCGAGGCCGCCGCGGCGACCGACGGGACGCTCGTCACCTGGTACCTCGTCCTCGACCTCTGACCCGCCTACCCAGGAGCACACCATGCCGAGTTGCCGCACCGTCGTCCTGACCGCGATCGCCGCCGCCGCCGGGCTCGCCGGGCACACGGGCGCGACGGCCGTCGCGCCACCAGCCCAGCCGACCGCGTACGTCCGGCTCTACGCCGAGGCGTCCGTCGACATGGTTGGCACCGACGGCGCGTCGTACGTCGTCGTCGCCACCGTGTCCGGCCCCGACAGCATCGACGCGACCCAGCCGCAGGTCGCCGGCGTGCGGGTCTCGCGGTGCCGCACTCGCTGCACCCTCGTCCTCGACCGGCGGTTCGCGGTCCCGGCGTCCGGAGCCACCGTCGCCGACGACCTCGGCAGCGCCACCTTGCGCACTGCCCTGGGCGGGCTCCCGCTCACCGTCTCGTGGACCGCGTCCGGGGACGCCGCGTACCCCGGACTCCAGGTCTGGGCGACACCGACGATCCGCACCGGTCAGCAGCGCGCGGCGACCGCGACCGTGACAGTGTTCGGCACGCGGTGCGCGAGCACCGTCGCGATCACCGGGCGCGAGGTGCTGCTCAGCGCGACCGACCCGTACGCGCCACGCACGACCGGCGCCATCCCCGCCGTGCTGCGCCCGACGGCGCGCACCGCACCCCGCTGCGCCCCCGTCACGGCCCGACGCTA
>CBQZLL010000302.1:0-3240 GCA_967749945.1 uncultured Frankiaceae bacterium | reverse complement strand
TACCGCCCGCGGTAATGCCCCCATCGACGACGAGCGCCTGGCCGGTGACGTACGACGCGCTGTCGCTCGCGAGGAACACCGCCGCGCCCACCATCTCCTCGGCCTTCCCCCACCGGCCCATCGGAATGCGCGACGTCATCGCCTTCGAGGCGTCCTCGTTCTCCCAGAGTGCGCGGTTGAGGTCGGTCGCGGTCCAGCCCGGGCAGAGCGCGTTGACGCGGACGCCGCGACTCGCCCACTCGATCGCGACGGACCGCGTCAGGCTCAGGACGGCGGCCTTCGACGCGCCGTACGGCGTGAGCATCGGCGTGCCACCGAGCGCGGCGACCGACGCGACGTTGATGACCGAGCCGCGGCCGCGTTCCAGGAGATGCGGTCCGGCCGCCTGCATCACGTGGACGATCGAGTCGGCGTTCAGCCGCATCACCTTGGCCCACCCGTCGAACCGCAGGTCGGTGAACGGCACCATGAACGACGTGCCGCCCGCGTTGTTCACGACGATGTCGAGGTGGCCGAGCGCGGCGATCGCCTCGCGCACCATGCCCTGCGCCGCGTCCCGATCGGTGACGTCAGCGGGGACGACGAACGCCTTGCGCCCCAGGGCTTCCACCTCGCCCACGGTCTCGGTCAACGCCTCCGCGGTCCGGGCGGAGACGACCAGGTCCGCGCCCGCGGCTGCGTAGCCGACCGCGATCGCGCGTCCGATGCCGCGGCTCGCGCCGGTGACGAGCGCGGTCTTGCCGGCTAGGTCGATCGTCATGCTGAGGCTCCCTCGTAAGTGCCGGGCAGTGGTGCCGAGCCTGGCACAAGTCGGTCCGCGACGACGTCCAGGACCTCCTCGGCGAAGCCGACGAACAGGTGCTTGGAGCGTTCGACGACCACGACCTCGGCGTACGGCACGCGGGCGAAGCGCTCCAGCGCCTCGGCCGGCCGGAGGTAGTCGTCGAACTCGGGGACGACCGCGACGAGCGGCTTGGCCGACCGCGCCCAGCGATCGAGGTCCGCGTCGCCAGCCCGCTTCAGCGGCGGCGCCAGCAGGATCGCGCCGACCACGGTCGGGTCGTCCGAGCCGTACATGAGCGCCAACTCGGAGCCGAACGACCAGCCCATCAGCCACGGGCCTGGCAGGTCCTCCGCCTCGACGACGTCGAGCGCGGCGGCGACGTCGTAGCGCTCGGCGTCGCCGTAGTCGAACGTGCCCTCGCTGTCCGCGGTGCCGCGCGTGTTGAACCGCAGCACCGCGACACCCGCGAGCGCGGGCAGCCGCCAGTCGGCCTTGCGGAGCAGGTGGCTGTCGATGCTGCCGCCGTGCGTCGGTAGCGGGTGCAGGCAGACGAGCGTCGCCACCGGGTCGCGGTCCGGCGGCAGCGCCAGCGCCCCGGACAGCTTGAGGCCGTCGGCCGTGTGCAAGGTCACGGCGCGTCGGCGCGCGGGCAGCACGGTGTTCGCGCGGACGTCGGTCAATGGCGTCGCCGCCAGCAGGGCGTGTGCCAGTGGCGCCGGTCCTCGACGTCGGCGAACCGCCACACGACGACATGCGGCGTGCCGGGCCGGATCTCGTGGTCGCAGCCGGGGCAGCGGTACTCCTTCGTCGCGTACGCGCCCGCGACCGGACGGACGACCCAGTCCTCGTCGTCGGTCACCGCTTCGGCAGCAGCCGCGGCCGTCGCCAGCTCAGGGCCGCCGCCTGGAGCAGCACCTCCAGGCCCCGGTCGGTGCCACGCCAGTGTTCGCGCAGCACCGTCTCGCCCGCGCCGAGCAGCAGCCTCCGGGCAGCCCACCCGATCACCGCGAGGTCGTCGAGCTGGCCGACTACGGGGATGAAGTCCGGGACGAGGTCGAACGGTATGACGAGGTACCCCGCCGCGATCGCGGCTTCGTACTTCACCCGTCGCGGCACCCGCGGGTCCTTCGCCACGTCGCGGAACAGCAGCGCGACGTCGGGGAGGAACTGCGCCGCTTCCCGCGCGATCTCCTTGAGCCGCTGGGTGTCCATGGGGACAAGTCTGCCCGATGGGCCCGTCGTACCGGACGAGCGCCCGGTTCAGCGCGTACGACTACCTTCGCGACGAGGCACCGCACACCGAGCCGGGCACCGTACCGACTTGCCCGTCATCATTCACCTCCTGCGCGATGTCCGCCGCGACCTTCGACCCGTCGGAGTCGATGCGCGGAAACTCCCCTACCGCGCCGAGTAGTCGCGGAAGCCACGGCCGGTCTTGCGGCCGAGGTACCCGGCAGTGACGAGGTGTTCGAGCAGCGGCGCGGGCGCGAAGCCCGGCTCGCGGAACTCCAGGTAGAGAGTCCGCTGGATCGCCAGCGCCACGTCGAGCCCGACGACGTCGAGCAGCTCGAACGGCCCCATCGGGTGACCGCAGCCGAGCTTCATCGCGTAGTCGATGTCGTCGACCGACGAGTAGTGCTCCTCGAGCATCTTCACGGCGTCGTTGAGGTACGGGAACAGCAGCGCGTTGACGATGAACCCGGCGCGGTCGCCGCACACCACCGGGTGCTTGCCGAGCGCGAGCGAGAGCGCGCGCGCGACGGCGACCGTGTCGGGGCTCGTCCGGATCGTCGGAACGACCTCGACGAGCTTCATCACCGGCGCCGGGTTGAAGAAGTGCAGGCCGATCACGTCCTCGGGACGTGAGGTCGCGGCCGCGCACTCGATGACCGGGAGGCTGCTCGTCGTCGTCGCGAGCACCGCACCGGGCTTCACGACCTCGTCGAGTGCGGCGAACAAAGCCCGCTTCACGTCGAGGTCCTCGACCACGGCCTCGACGACGAGGTCGCAGTCGGCGAGGTCGTCGAGCACCGCCGTACCGGAGATCCGGGCGAGTGCCGCGTCACGCCCCGCCTCGTCGAGCTTGCCGCGCTGGACGGCCTTCTCCAGCGATTTCTCCAACACCTTCTTCGTCGCCGCGACCTTGTCCGTGCTGCGCGCGCGGAACATCACGTCGTAGCCGGCCTTCGCGGCGACCTCGACGATGCCGGTCGCCATCGTGCCGGTGCCGACGACGCCGATCCGGCCGATGTGCCGCGCGGGCTCCGCGATCTCGTCCGGAGCGCCGCTCTGCACGACCTTCGACGAGTCGGGCGTCTCGTACGTGTAGAAGCCACGGCCGGTCTTGCGGCCCAGGTACCCGGCCGTGACGAGCTGCTTGAGGATCGGCGACGGCGCGTGGAGGTGGTCGCGCGACTGGTGGTACATCGTGTCGAGGATCTCGTACGCCGAGTCGA
>CBQZLL010000301.1:0-3248 GCA_967749945.1 uncultured Frankiaceae bacterium | reverse complement strand
CTAGAGCCGTCGAATCCCGCACACAACGCGGTGTTCGCGGCCCATCGTCGTAGCCTTGCGCGCGTGACCGACGCTACGACCGCGCTCGAGCTCACCGTCATCACCGGACTCTCCGGGGCGGGGCGCAGCGAGGCGGCGAAGGCGTTCGAGGACATGGGCTGGTTCGTCGTCGACAACCTGCCGCCGTCGCTGCTCGGCACCATGGCCGAACTGGTCACCCGCTCCCAGGGTGCGGTGACCCAGGTCGCGGTCGTCGTCGACGTCCGCGGCCGCGCGTTCTTCGCCGACCTGCGCGCGGGGCTCGACGAGCTCGGCGGCAAGGGCGTGGTGCGGCGCATCCTCTTCCTCGAGGCCAACGACGAGGCGCTGGTCCGCCGCTTCGAGCACGTACGACGCCCGCACCCGCTGCAGGGCGACGGCCGCCTCGTCGAGGGCATCGCCCGCGAACGCGAGCTGCTCGCCGGGCTGCGCGGCGAGGCCGACCTGGTCATCGACACGAGCAGCTTCAACGTGCACGAGCTGCGCGCGAAGATCGAGCAGGCGTTCGCGCCGGAGAGCGGGCCGGGGCTGCGGACGACGGTGGTGTCGTTCGGCTTCAAATACGGTCTGCCGGTCGACGCGGACCTCGTCGTCGACTGCCGCTTCCTGCCGAACCCGCACTGGGAGCCGGACCTGCGGCCGTACACCGGCAAGGAGCAGATCATCCGCGACTACGTCCTCGGCCAGCCCGACGCGCTGCCGTTCCTCGACCGCTACACCGACCTGCTCGGCCTGCTCACCCACGGGTACGTGCACGAGGGCAAGCGCTACCTCACGCTCGCCGTCGGCTGCACCGGCGGGAAGCACCGCAGTGTCGTCATCGCCGAGGAGCTCGGCGCGCGGATGGCCGCGAGCGGCACCGACGTCCGCGTCGTGCATCGAGACCTGGGCCGAGAATGAAGGTCGTCGCGCTCGGTGGCGGCCACGGCCTTGCCGCCAGCCTCCAGGCCCTGCGGCGACTGACGCCGAACGTCACCGCCGTCGTCACCGTCGCCGACGACGGCGGCTCGTCCGGGCGGCTCCGCGCCGAGCTCGGCGCGCTGCCGCCGGGCGACCTGCGGATGGGGCTCGCCGCGCTCGCCGGCGACGACGTCGGGGGCGGTACGGGGGAGGCGTTGCTGCAGCACCGGTTCGCGAGCGACGGCCCGCTCGACGGCCATGCGGTCGGCAATCTTCTCCTCGTCGCCCTGACCGAGGTGACAGGGGATCCGGTGCGCGCCCTGGACCTCACCGCGAAGCTGCTCGGCCTCGAGGGCCGGGTGCTCCCGATGACGACCGACCGCATCGAGATCGTCGCCGAGGTCGCCGGCGTCGGCGGCCCGGGGACGGCCGAGGTGCGTGGCCAGGTCGCGGTCGCTACGACGCCCGGCAAGGTGTGCGGCGTGACCCTCGACCCGCCGGACCCGGCCGCGACGCCCGACGCGGTCGTGGCGATCGCGGACGCCGACTGGGTGGTGCTCGGGCCCGGGTCGCTGTTCACCTCGATGGTGCCGCACCTGCTCGTCCCGGGGCTGCGCGACGCGATCGCCGCGACGAGCGCGCGCCGGGTGCTCGTCCTCAACCTCGTCCCGCAAACGGGAGAGACGTCCGGGTTCACCCCGGCCGCCCATCTCAACGCGGTGGCCGCGCACGTACCGGACTTGACGTTCGACCAGGTGCTCGCCGACGAGGGGGTGCTTGACCGGGGTGGTCTGATGGACGCGGCCGCGGACCTCGGGGCGGTGGTGACGTTCGCCCCCGTCGCGGCCGACGGCCACGCGGCGCGGCACGACCCCGTGCGCCTCGCACGGGCGTACGCGGGGCTGATGGGTCTCTCTGAGGGGAGCGACGCTCGGTGGCGATGACTGCTGCGATCAAGAACGAGCTGGCGCACGTCGCGGTGACCAAGCCGTGCTGTCGCCGCGCGGAGATGGCGACGATGCTGCGCTTCGCGAACGCCCTGCACCTCGTCGGCGGCAAGGTCGTCGTCGAGGCCGAGCTCGACACCGGCGCCGCCGCGCGGCGGCTGCGCAAGGACATCGTCGAGATCTTCGGCAAGCAGACCGAGCTCAAGGTGCTCGCGCCCGGAGGGCTACGCCGTGGCAACCGCTATGTCGTCAGCGTCACCAAGGACGGCGAGGACCTGGCCCGCGCGGCCGGCCTCCTCGACGCGCACGGAAGGCCCGTCCGCGGTCTGCCGCCCGCGATCGTCGGCGGGCGCGAGTGCGACGCGGCGGCGGCCTGGCGGGGCGCGTTCCTCGCGCACGGGTCGCTCACCGAGCCCGGGCGGTCCTGCGCGCTCGAAGTCACGTGTCCCGGGCCCGAGGCCGCGCTCGCCCTCGTCGGGGCGGCCCGAAGGGTCGGCGTCAACGGCAAGGCTCGCGAGGTGCGCGGCGTCGACCGGGTCGTCGTCCGCGACGGCGACGCCATCGGCGTCATGCTCACCCGCCTCGGCGCGCACGAGGGCGTCCTCGCCTGGGAGGAGCGCCGGATGCGCCGCGAGGTGCGCGCGACCGCCAACCGCCTCGCCAACTTCGACGACGCCAACCTGCGCCGGTCCGCGCGCGCCGCGGTCGCGGCCGCCGAGCGGGTCAGCGAAGCGTTGAAGGTCCTCGGCGACGACGCGCCGGAGCACCTGCTCGCCGCCGGCCGGCTGCGCATCGAGCACGGCCAGGCCAGCCTCGAGGAGCTCGGCTCGCTCGCCGACCCGCCGTTGACCAAGGACGCGGTCGCCGGGCGCATCCGGCGGCTGCTCGCGCTCGCCGACAAGCGGGCCGGTGGCGATTCCGAGAGCGACGCCGCCGAGGGATAAAGTCGGGCTGCCTTCAGTGCCGCTCAACGAGGAGATGACCGACGGTGGCAGTGCGCGTAGGAATCAACGGCTTCGGTCGGATCGGCCGTAACTTCTGGCGGGCGGTCGACGCGCTGCCCGGCAAGAACGTCGAGATCGTCGCCGCGAACGACCTCGGCGACCTCAAGACCATGGCGCACCTGCTCAAGTACGACACCGTCCTCGGCCGGCTCCAGCACGACGTCTCGGTCGGCGACGGCGCGATCCACGTCGGCCCGCACACCATCAAGATCCTGGCCGAACGCGACCCGGCCGCCCTGCCGTGGGCCGACCTCGGCGTCGACGTCGTCATCGAGTCGACCGGCCGGTTCACCGACGCCGTCGACGCGCGCAAGCACATCGACGGCGGCGGCGCGAAGAAGGTCATCATCTCGGCGCC
>CBQZLL010000300.1:0-3251 GCA_967749945.1 uncultured Frankiaceae bacterium | reverse complement strand
CGTGGGGCCGCGCGTACCAGAACGACGTGCGCAAGCTCGTCCTCATCGGCAACGCGAACAAGGGCATCGACTACGCCTGGCGGCACGGCGCGCCCGGCGCGATCCTCATCTACCCCGAGTGCGGCGGCGTGTTGAACGGCCCCGCCTCGGTCACGACGTACATGTGCTACGGATTCCTCTACAGCCATCCGGAGCTGTCGTACACGGGTACGGGCAGCAACAACACGTTCCCCGGCCAACGGCAGATGCTCTACCGCTGGGACGGGACGTACGGCCTCGATACCGCGACCCAGGACTGGTACACGGTCTACTACGGCGGCTGGGGCTACACGTCGTACTCCCCCGGCATCCAGGCCGCGATCAACCAGGGCTCGCTCGTCTCGACCATCAGGACCGCGGGCATCCCGTCGACGCTGACGACGTACCTGCTCTGCGGCGGCAACCCGAGCCTGCCGTACGTCTACAACGAGAACACCGGCCCGAGCGACGGCCTGCTGTTCCGGGCGTCGTGCGAGGACACCGGCGGCATCGGGGCGTGGGGCGGCACGACGACCGTGCTGTCGCACAACCACCTCCAGCTCGGCTGGCAGTCGACGGAGTCCGCGCAGATCGTCACCTGGCTCGGCTGACCCCGGGCCCAGCCGGGCCTGACCGAACGCTACTGGTGAGTAGCGGGAACGGCCACGCGGCGACTGGTGAACCGCGGCGCCGCCGTTCACCAGTTCCCGCGGGGTGGGCGTGGCTGGGTCGGCGACCCGCATCAGGGAGGGCCCCGGCGCGTGTCGCGCCGGGGCCTCGCGCCTCGTGGTGCCACGCTTACTCGGGGTGAACGTACTATCTGGCATGTCAGACACGAGGGACGGAGTCGACGTGGCAGGGCGCAACGGCATGACGGAGCAGCAGGAGGAACGCCTCCTCGGCGCCGTGCGCGCCTGGGTGCAGGCCAGCGACGACCTCACCCGCGCGGCGCAGTCCGACGACGTCGGCGCCGTGGTCGACCTCGCCGACCGCGCGACACTCGCCCGGCTCGCGTTCCACCAGACGCTCGTCGACCTGGGCTGGACGCCGCCGGACACCCGGCCCGAGCCGGGGTGACAGGCCCCGCAATGGCGTTCGCCGTGGAGGTGACGCCCGCGGCCCGGCATGCCGTCGTCGCGGTCCACGGCGACGTCGACATCGCCACCGCGCCGGAGCTGCGCGACCGCCTCACCGAGGTTCTCGAGGGGGGGCGCGCGGTGGTCGTCGACCTCGGCGACGTCCCGTTCCTCGACTCGACCGGGCTCGGGGTCCTCGTGTCCACCCGGCGACGCGCGGTGGCCGAGGGAACCGCGCTCGTCGTCGCCCGCCCGCAACGGATCGTCAAGAACGCGCTGAGCCTGGCCCGGGTCGACTCCGTGGTCGACGTGTACGACACCCTCGACGCGGCGATCGACGCGGTCGCCGAGCGAACCTGAGCGCCCCCACCCGGCTCTAGGTTGTGACGCGGGGTAACCGCGCGGACCCGAGGAGCCTGGCGTGACCCAGACCGCCGACGTCGTGACGAGCCCCGGCGAGCCCGAGCAGGAGCCGCGCGGCATCGCGCTCCTGCGGCACCACGCGGTGCGCGCGTGGGATCGGACGTATCTGGGGCTCCGGCGGATGTCCCGCTTCCGCGGCAAGCGCCTCGTCCGCCTGCTGCTCGTCCTGACCCTCGTCGGCTTGATGAGCTCCTGGGTCGCGGCCGAGCGCTACCGCCAGCCGGTGCGCTCGGGTCCGGAGGTGACGTTCGACGACACCCTCGACCTCGCCCGCCAGGGTGCGATCTACGACGCCACGCTCTACGACTACGACAGCCGCATCGTCATGCGCGGCTCGGGTGGCGAGTCGTGGGCGTCGTACCCCAAGAGCGACTCCGAGACGAGCCGCCTGGTCGACGCGCTCAAGGCCGGCAAGACGCACATCCGCTTCGCCAAGCAGAACGTCAAGGCCAGCGTCGGCTTCTACGAACAGTTCCTGCTGCCGATCCTCGTGCTCGCCAATCTGTTCGGCCTGTTGTTCCTCTCCGGGCGCGGCGAGGGCGGCGCGCGCGAGTACAGCGAGTTCTCGAAGATGCGCGGCGGGTCGGGCCTCGAGTCGTCGGCGGGCGCGAGCGGGCGGCGCAAGGGCGTACCGCCGGTGACGTTCGCGAACGTCGCGGGCGCGCAGACCGCGGTCGTCGAGCTCGCCGAGATCGTCGACTACCTGCAGGACCCGACGAAGTTCGAGCGCGTCGGCGCGCTGCCGCCCAAGGGCGTGCTGCTGTTCGGCCCGCCGGGTTGCGGCAAGACGCTGCTCGCCCGCGCGGTCGCCGGCGAGGCGGGCGTCCCGTTCTACTCGCTGTCGGGATCGGAGTTCGTCGAGTCCCTCGTCGGAGTCGGCGCGGCCCGTGTCCGCGACCTGTTCGCGATGGTCCGCCGCAACGCGCCCGCCATCGTCTTCATCGACGAGCTCGACGCCGCGGGCCGCAAGCGCGGCGCGGGCGTGGGTGGTGGCAACGACGAGCGCGAGCAGACGCTCAACCAGCTCCTCGTCGAGATGGACGGCTTCCAGACGCAGACCGGTGTCGTCGTCATCGGTGCGACGAACCGCCCCGACATCCTCGACCCGGCGCTGCTGCGGCCGGGCCGGTTCGACCGGCACATCACGGTCGACCGTCCCGACGCCTCCGGCCGGTTCGACATCCTCCGGCTCTACGCGATCAACCGCCCGGTCGCCCGCGACGTCGACATCGAGACGCTCGCCCGGCGGACGCCCGGCTTCACCGGCGCGGAGCTCGCCAACGTCTGGAACGAAGCCGCGCTCCTCACGGTCCGCGCGGGCCGCGACGAGATCGGCATGGCGCAGCTCGACGAGGCGGTGCAGCGCGTGCTCGCGGGGCCGAAGCGCTCCGGCGAGTCGCTCTCGGTCGCCGAGCAGCAGTGCGTCGCCGTACACGAGGCGGGTCACGCCGTCGTCGCGGCCGCGCTCCGCGATGTGAACGCCGTCGAACGCGTCTCCATCGCCCGCCGCGGTCTCGGCCTCGGGCACGCCGCCCTGCTCCGCGACGACCGCGTGCTGCTGCGGAGGTCCGAGATGGTCGACCAGATGGCCATCGCGATCTCCGGCAAGTCGGCCGAGGAGGTGTTCTTCGGCGAGGCGAGCACCGGTGCCGAGGCGGACATCGAGAAGGCGACCGAACTCGCCCGCGAGATGGCCGGCCGCTACGGCATGACCGACGGCATCGGCCCGGTCCG
>CBQZLL010000299.1:0-3255 GCA_967749945.1 uncultured Frankiaceae bacterium | reverse complement strand
CATCATGAGACAGCGTTCGCGGGTCGTGAGACGGCCGTCGACGACGCGGACGTAGGTGATGACGCCGCGATAGATGTCGTAGACCGAGTCGAAGATCATGGCGCGCAGCGGCGCGTCCGCGTTGCCCTCCGGCGGCGGCACCTGAGCGACGATCGCATCGAGCAGGTCCTTGACGCCCTCGCCCGTCTTGGCACTGACGCGAAGCACGTCGGACGGGTCGCAGCCGAGGATGTGCGCGATCTCGGCGGCGTACTTGTCGGGCTGCGCGGCGGGCAAGTCGATCTTGTTGAGGACCGGGATGACGTGGAGGTCGTTCTCCAACGCGAGGTACAGGTTGGCGAGCGTCTGCGCCTCGATGCCCTGCGCGGCGTCGACGAGGAGGACCGCGCCCTCGCACGCGGCCAGGCTGCGCGACACCTCGTAGGTGAAGTCGACATGCCCGGGCGTGTCGATGAGGTCCATGACGTACGTCGTGCCGTCGACGGTCCAGGGCAGCCGCACGTTCTGCGCCTTGATCGTGATGCCGCGTTCGCGCTCGATGTCCATGCGGTCGAGGTACTGCGCGCGCATGTTGCGCTGCTCGATGACGCCGGTGATCTCGAGCATCCGGTCGGCCAGCGTCGACTTGCCGTGGTCGATGTGGGCAATGATGCAGAAGTTCCGGATCAGCCTGGGGTCGGTGCTGGGCACGGGCGATGATCCCATGCTCCCGCCCTATCCCTTGTGCGCGAGGGCGGTGTAGGCGGTCCACCCGGCGACGAACGTGCCGTTCGCGTCCGCCTCCTTCAGCGCGGCGAACCACGCGGCGCGGTCCTCGGCCGGGACGAAGTTGGCGTCGGCCGGCACCTCCTCGTTGAGCATCGGCAGCGGCACGGCGGCGTCGGCGAGGCTGGTGTAGCAGAACACGTACGGCTCGACGGCGACGTCGGCGAGCCCGGCGTCGACGAGGAGCCGCCGAAGCCACAGGCCCGCGCGGCGCTGGATGAAACGCGTGCTCGTCTGCGCGAGGCATCGTTCGGCGAGAGCGGTGTCGGGGAGGTCGACGACGAGGGAGCCCCAGTCGGTGTCGAGGGCGAGCAGGCGGCCACCCGGCTTGAGGACGCGGGCCATCTCGGCGCAGGCGCGGTCGATCGCGGTGACGTGCTGGAGGACGCGTTCGACCCGGACGACGTCGAACGTCGCGTCGGGGAACGGGAGATCGGTGACGTCGGCGCGCTGGTAGGTGACGTCGAGCGTGTCGTCGTGGCGCTCGCGGGCGGCGGCGAGCATCGCCTCGGAGACGTCGACGGCGACGACCGACCCGGTGGGTGCGACCGCACGGGCCAGCTCGCGGGCCTCGGCACCGAGACCGCAGCCGACCTCGAGCACCCGCTCGCCCGGTTTCGGGGCGAGCAGGGTCGCCGCGGCCTCGTGCTGGGCGCGCACCTCGGGGCGCGCGGCGACCGACTCGAGATAGCCGACGAGCTCGGGGGCGATACCGGAGCGGTCGACGTCCTCGAAGACGTTGTCGTGCTCGATCTCGCCCACGCGCCCCAGCGTCGCGGCGACCGGTGGGGGCGTCAATGCCGTTGCGGGCGGACCTGGTCGCGACGACGATGCCGCGATGGACGGGCTGGGTCAGGGCGTACGGCTGCGGTGGGACGATCTGCCGCCGTCCGTCCGGTCCGGCATCGCGTCGTTGGCCGGCGGCGTGGTCGTCGCGGCCGAACCCTGCACCGGCGGCTTCTCGCCGGGCGCGGCGGTCGCGCTCACGTTGGCCGGCGGCGGGCGGGCGTTCGCCAAGGCGGTGTCGCGCGCGGAGAACCCGCGCTCGCCGGAGATCTACCGGCTCGAAGCGTCGGTCAACCGGTGGCTGCCCGCGCACCCCGCCGTGCCAGCGTTGCGCGGGACATACGACGACGGCGACTGGGTCGCGCTCGTCTTCGACCACGTCGCGGCCGGGCCTCCGGCGCTGCCGTGGTCGCGTACCGACCTCGCGGCGGTGTTCGCGGCAGTGCGGTCGATCCGCGACGCGACCGGCTCGGTCGACGGCGTCGCGCGACCGATCGGCGAACTGTTCGCCGAGGACTTCGCATCGTGGCGGGCGCTCGCCGCCGAACGACCGGCCGGGCTCGACGCGTGGAGCGCGGCTTCGGTCGACAGGTGCGCCGGGATCGAGGCCGGGTGGCTCGCGGCGACCGAGGGGGACGGGCTGCTGCACACCGACCTGCGGGCGGACAACGTGCTCGTCCGGGACGGGCGGGCGTGGATCGTCGACTGGCCGTGGGCGTGCGCGGGCGCGAACTGGGTCGACGGCGTGGTGATGGCGCCGAGCGTGACGTTGCAGGGCGGGCCGCCGCCGGAGGCGCTGATGGCGACGGTGTACCCGGCGGCGCCGCCGTCGGGGGTGCTCGCACTCGTGGCGGCGGTCGCGGGGTTCTTCACGCGGATCGCGTTGCAGCCTCCCCCGCCGGGACTGCCGACCGTACGGCAGCATCAGGCGGCGTGCGGGCGGGCGGCGCGGGCGTGGCTCGCCCGGCTGCTCGACGGTTGACGCGGTTGGCCCGCCCGCAGTGGCACTGGTAGTCTCTGCGGGTTGGCGCGCCGCGTCCGGTGTGTCCGCATGACCTCACACACTTCAGCAAAGGGCCTTTCGCGTGGCGAACATCAAGTCGCAGATCAAGCGGATCAAGACGAACGAGAAGGCACGGCTGCGCAACAAGGCCGTCAAGTCCTCGCTCAAGACGTCGGTGCGCAAGTTCCGCGAGGCCGCGGCGGCGGGCGACCGCGACACCGCGCTGACGGCGCTGCACGACGCGTCGCGCGCGCTCGACAAGGCCGCGAGCAAGGGCGTCATCCACGGCAACCAGGCCGCCAACCGCAAGTCCGCGATGGCGAAGCGCGCCGCCTCGCTCTAGAGCTTCCCCACTTCCCCGTCGCTTCCCCACGGCGGCGTCGTCCTCACCGGCGGCGCCGCCGTTCGGCGTTCCGAGGCCCGTGCTACCTCCGCGGGCGGCGCGGGAGCAGGCCGACGAGCACGTCGTGGAACTTCACGACCGCGGCCGCCGCGACGGGCAGGATGACGGGCGCCCACGACGTGGCCTTGTCGGCGAGCGCCGCGAGCGCGCCGAGGATCGCCACGCCCTCGACGAGCACGGCCCGCTGCCAGCCGTTCGGGTGGACGTGCCGGAGGCGGAGGACGCGCGGGTAGAGGGGCTCGCTCTCGCCGTTCGACACGAGCAGCTTGCGAAGGCGGTCGCCGACGCTGGCCGGCTC
>CBQZLL010000298.1:0-3264 GCA_967749945.1 uncultured Frankiaceae bacterium | reverse complement strand
TCGAGCAGCGACGTCATCACGGCCTCGTTGGCGCCGCCGTGCAACGGGCCCTTGAGCGTGCCGATCGCGGCGACGACCGCCGAGTGCATGTCGGACAGCGTCGCCGCGCATACGCGGGCGGCGAACGTCGAGGCGTTCATCGTGTGGTCGGCGTGCAGGACCAGGCACTCGTCGAACGCCTCGGCCGCGCGTGGCGAAGGGCGTAGCCCGGTGATCTGGAGCAGGAAGTTGCCGGCGGTGCCGAGCGTGGGGTCGGGCTCGGGCATCGCGGTGCCGCGCCGGGCGTGCTCGAACCGCGCCACGAGCAGCGGCATCTGCGCGACGAGGCGAACGGCCTTGCGCTGGTTGGCGGCGGCGGAGTTCGAGTCCTTGTCCCCGTCGTCGAGGCCGACGACGGAGAGCAGCGTGCGCAGGGCCTCCATCGGCCCCGCCTTGGCGGCGATCTCGCCCACGACGGTCTCGACGATCGGCGGCAGCGTCCGGGCGGCCGCGAGCTCGGCCTCCAGCCCGGCAAGCTCGTCGCGGGTGGGCAGCGTGCCGCGCAGCAGGAGGTGGATGCACTCCTCGAACGTGATGCGCCCGGCGAGGTCGTGGATGTCGTAGCCGCGGTAGAACAGCCGCCCCGCCCGGCCGTCGATGTCGGAGACCGCCGTCGACGCTGCGACGACGTCAGCCAGCCCCTTCGCGGGCTTCTCCACCATCTACCCCTCACCCTTCCCGGTCCGGCTGAGTCTACCGACGCCCTGTTTGCCCGGCGAAACGCGTGTGTGTGCCATCCGGCGCCCCGGGGTATCGACGGTGTACACCGCGCATCACCACGCGGTGAGCCTGCCGCCCGGGAGGTCAGCATCGTGCCGAACCCGTACCTGCGCATCGAGGAGACCGGAGCCGTCTTCGACCTCGAGGGCGACCTGATCACGGTGGGACGTGGTGCCGGCGTGGACGTCGCGCTGGACGACCCCACCGTGTCGCGCCTGCACGCGGAGCTCGTCAGACGCGGGCCGCACGTGTACGTCTCCGACCTCGGCCTGTCGACCAACGGCACCCGGGTCAACGGGCGCCCGGTCGGGCGGCGGACGTTGCGCGACGGCGATGTGTTGTCGTTCGGGACCGCCCGGGTACGCGTCGGCGGGATCGAGGAGCTCGACGACTCGGTCGCCGAGGCCGCGGCCGACACGATGGAGCTACGCCGGATCAGCGCGCCCGACCTGACGCGGCGCGAGCTCGAGGTGCTGACGGCGCTGTGCCGTCCGGCGTTGCGGCAGGACGCGTTCGTCGCCCCGGCGTCGGCGCGGGAGATCGCCGAGGAGCTCGTCGTCACCGAGGCGGCGGTGAAGCAGCACCTCCTGCGGCTGTACCAGAAGTTCCGCATCCCCGAGGGCACCAACCGGCGCGCGAAGCTCGCGAACGAAGTCATCGCGGCCGGTGTCGTACGCCCGCTCCCCGACTCGCCGCCCGCACCGGCCGTGCCGAGCCAGGCCACGCCCGGTCAGGAGGGCACACTGGCTCCCGCGGGGGATCGCCGGGTCGGCTGACGAGGCCGTAGGCTCCGTTCCGGGCCCGGACGACGGCGTCCGGGGAACGGGAGGCTCCGATGGCTGTCGTCATGCAGATGCGCTGGGCTGGCGTCACGCCCGACCAGTACGACGCCGTGCGCGACGTGGTCGACTGGGAGGCCGTCGCTCCCGCGGGCGGGATCTTCCACGTCGCGTGGTTCGAGGACGGCGCGCTGCGCGTCCTCGACGTCTGGGACTCCCCCGAGCAGTTCGGCGCGTTCAACGAGACTCAGCTCGGTCCTGGCGTCGCCAAGGCCGGCATCACCGGCGAGCCGGTCGTGACGTTCGCACCCGCGCACCGCGCGTTCGACGCCAAGCACGGGCAGGTCGTCGTCTCGTAGCGAGGGCGGCTACCGGCGTTCGCTCACGACGTAGATGTCGTGGTCGAAGTCCGGCGGCGGGGCGTGCAGCGCGTCCGCGACAGCGGCCCGGGAGTAGGCGACGTAGAGCCTGCCGTTCGGGGCGACGACGCATTGGAGGAAGTCGGCGGGCGCGTAGACCGCGCGCAGCACCGGACGCGGGTCGGCTCGAGCGATCGACCACTTCCGCGAGGGCCCCGCGACGCCGCCGTACACGTACCAGTCGCTGGTCGACGTCGGGCTCGGCGAACTCGTGCCATAGAAAGCGAGCCCGACGCGGCCCTTCCCGTCGGCCGCGACCCAGACGTGCTGGAACGCGCCCCGGAACGGCGTCAGGTCGCGGATCGCGGTGCCGTACGCGACGTAGAGCCGGTGGCCGCTCGGCAGGCCGTCCGCGAACGCCGTCACGGGAGTCCCGCCCTTGTCGTACGCGACGGACACGAAGGAATCGGGCCGCCCTTTGTAGGTGAAGACGTCGCGCGCGGTCCAGGTCGCGCCGGCGTCGGCGCTGCGGTGGACGACGAGGCGCTGCTGGGCGCCGACCCGGGTCACGCAGGCGACCACGACCTCCGACGGCGACGTCGCCAGGCCGCAGAACTGCGCGTCGGCGAACGCGTGGCCGGGTGACCAGGTCAGGCCGCCGTCGGCCGAACGGTAGAGCACGGCGCTGTAGGCCCAGCCGCTGCCGTCCGAGGTCTCGGGCACGCCGTTCGTGACGGCGTGCGTCGCGATGTCTGTCGTGAGCAGCCAGACGACGTCGTCGCCCTGGGTCGCGAGCCACGGCCGGTCGTCGAAGGCCGAACCGGTGACCGCGGGGGCCGACCGCTGCCAGGCGCCGTCCGCGGACCATCGCGAAAGCCAGGTGTCGACACCGTAGGTGTCGACGAAGTAGAGCCGGTCGTGCCGGTCGACCGCGATGTCGCCCTCGAAGGAGAACTGCCCGTCCTTGAGATGCCCCGGTGACGGCAGCTCTGTCCACGACGCTCCCCCGTCCGGGGAGGACCAGAGGAAGCTCGACAGGCGGGTCCCCTCGTTGGTGACCGAGCCCTTGTGCGCCGTGACGTAGAGCGTGCCGGACGAATCAACGTCGATGCTCGGCTCGTAGCCCCAGCCTTCGGCGTTCACCTTGACCGGCGTCCGGAACGCCAGCCCCCCGGGGGCCGCGCGTACCGTCGCCGGGAGCGCGCACATGACGACGAGGAGCAGCGCGGCGGCACGTGATCTCATGGGCATCGGTTCGTCGCGGATTCGGACGTCGCCTGCCTGGTGACCGCCAGCCGATTACAAGTCGCCCGCTCGGCGCTCGTCCGCTTCGACTCAGTTCTTGAACAGCATCGCGACCGTCGTCG
>CBQZLL010000297.1:0-3293 GCA_967749945.1 uncultured Frankiaceae bacterium | reverse complement strand
CGGGCCCGCGCATGTCACCATTGTGCGCGCACGGGGACTCCGACAGGGAGCCTCGATGACTGAGCAGGTGGCCATGTCCTCCACCACGCTGTACGGCGGCACGCCAGGCCGCCGCGTCACCGTCCTCGACCTCCAGGCCGCCAAGGCTCGCGGCGAGCGGTGGCCGATGCTCACGGCGTACGACGCCCTCACCGCACGCGTCCTCGACGAGGCCGGCATCCCCGTCCTCCTCGTCGGCGACAGCGCGGCGATGGTCGTCTACGGCCACGACTCGACGTTGCCCGTCACCGTCGACGAGCTCGTCCCGCTCGTCCGCGCGGTGACCCGCGGCGCGACCCGCGCGCTGGTCGTCGCGGACATGCCGTTCGGCTCCTACCAGTCGTCGGTCGAGCAGGCCGTCGACAACGCCGCCCGCTTCATGAAGGACGGCCGCGCCCACGCCGTGAAGCTCGAAGGCGGCGCGCGCGTCCTGCCGCAGGTCGAGGCGATCACCGCGGCCGGCGTCCCCGTCATGGGGCACCTCGGGCTGACGCCGCAGAGCGTCAACGCGTTCGGCGGGTTCCGCGTCCAGGGCCGCGGCGAGTCGGGCGAACGGCTGCTCGCCGACGCGAAGTCGCTGCAGGAGGCGGGCGCGTTCTCGATCGTGCTGGAGTGCGTGCCGGCCGAGCTGGCGGCGCGCGTCACCGAGAGCCTCGCGATCCCCACCATCGGGATCGGCGCGGGCGCGGCGTGCGACGCGCAGGTGCTCGTCTGGCAGGACCTCATGGGTCTCACGCCGGAGCCGGGCCCGCGGTTCGTGAAGCGGTACGCCGACCTGCGCGGGCTGCTCACCACGGCCGCTCAACAGTTCGCGACCGAGGTCCGCGACGGCGTCTACCCCGGGCCGGAGCACGCGTACGAGTAGGGTCGGCGGCTCTCTGGCCGCTACGCGCCTGATCCGCGACGACGCGGTCCCCGGCGAAGGCCAACACGGTGCGGCAGGCGTGCGTCGGACCCGGCTTCGACGTGCCCGCCTGACGGCCGCAACCCCCGTAGCGCGGCGTCCTTCCGGTTCGTATGGTGTGCCGACCTACGACGGAAGGACTACGGCATGCGCCCAGCCATTGCCGCTCTCGCCGCGGCGCTCGTCGCCGCGCCACTGTCCACCGGAGCACGTGCGGTGGACTGCCCGCTGCTCCTCGACGCACGGGGAGACGCCAGGATCCTCGGGTTGCTCCCGGCGGGCGAGACCCGCGTCGACATCGTCAGCGGTGACATCGCCAGCGGCCAGACGAGCGTCGTCGCGGTGCTGCGGCTCGCGACGCTCGCGCCGGACGTCCTCACCACGGTGCTCAGCGCGGACTGGTCGTTCGCGTGGGACATCAACGGCACGACCTACGCCGGGACCGCCCACCAGCCCGCGCTCTCAAGCGTCATCGTCGGGTCGTTCCGCGCGGGTGCCACGGCGGTGCCGGTCGCGTTCCAGGTGGACCCGGCCAACGCGACGCTGACCTGGGTGGTCCCGCGCTCGGCGTTCCCGGACCTCGACACGCCGCACCAGACGTTCGGGGCGATCCGTGCCACGACGGCCGTCTTCTCGTCGACCGCGGACGTCGTGGTCAGCAAGCAGACGTACGAGGACCGCAGGAAGGGGTGCATCGACGCGCCCTGACCCGACAGATGGGGAGGAGGACTCGGCCTGGTGGGCGGACCAGTCCCCCGTACGATGCCGCGGTCCTCCTCCCTGTCGGCGCCGCGCACGGGCACGGCTGTTCGCCGCTGTTCGAGTCGCGCCGAGCTGCGTCACAGCCGCGTAGCGAGCACCTCGCGCGCTTCGGCCAGCGACGGGCCGTACCACGTCAGGTGCCGCCCGCTGACGAACGCCGCCCGCGCGGGGGCGAACGCTGCCTCGTCGCCCGGCGCGAACGCGTACGGCTCGTCGGGCAGCACGACGAGGTCGTACGGCGGCAAGTCCGCGGGGTCGAACCGCGGGTAGCGCTCGGGCGACGGCGCGAGGACGTTCGCGACGCCGAGCCGCGCGAGCACGTCGCCGGCGAACGTGTCACGCCCCAGCGCCATCCACGGCTTCCGCCAGATCGGCACCACGGCCCGCGCGACGGGCGGCGGCGGATCGCCCCGCCACACCGCGCGCGCGGTCACCAGCCACGACGGCTCGCCGAGCCCGACGAGCGCGCAAACCTCGGCCAGCGTGGCGAGCCCCTGCGGCACCGAGCGGACGTACGTCACGTGTACCCGCAGCCCCGCCGCGCGCAGCGCGTCGAGGTCGGCGGCGCGGTTCTCCTCCTCGTTCGCGAGGACGAGGTCGGGCCGGAGCGCGACGACCGCGGCGACGTCGGGGTTCTTCGTGCCGCCCACCCGCGCGACGGGCAGGTCGGGCGGCTCGACGCACCAGTCGGTCGCGCCGACGAGCAGGCCCGACGCGGCGACCGTCTCGGTCAGCGACGGGACGAGCGAGACGACCCGACCGGTCGCTACTGGTGAGTAGCGGCAACGGCCGAGCGCGAACTGGTGATCCGCGGCGCCGCTACTCACCAGTAGCCCCGGACTACACACCGGTGATGCGGACGCCGGCGTGCGTCTTGTAGCGCTTGTTGATCGCGAGCAGCACCACCGTCAGGGCTTCGAGCTCGCGGGACAGCCGCAACGGCCCGGCGTCGATGCCGCGCATGCCCGGGATCTGGGTCGCGAGCCCGATGACGAGCGTCTTCGCCTCGTCGTCGTCGCCGCAGACGAGGATGTCGGTGTTGACCGAGGTGTTGGTGCCGAACAGCCGCCGCGCCGACACGTCGTGGAACGCCGACACCACCCGCGCCTCCGGGACGAGCTTCGCCGTCTGCTCGGCCGCCGAGCCCTCCCCCACGTCGACCGGCACCGCGCCCGCCTGGTCGAACACCATCGGGTTGACGCAGTCGACGACGACCTTGCCCGCGAGGTGCGGAGCGAGTGCGGTCACGGTGTCGCGATGCCCCTCGTACGGCACCGCCAGCACGACCACCGACCCGGCCGTCGCGGCGTCCTCGTTGGTGCCGCCGCGGACCGCGAGGTCGAGTCCTGGCCGCATCGCCTTGACCTCCCCGGCGGCGGCCTGCGCGCGGGCCGCGTCACGCGAGCCGAGGACGACAGAGTGCCCCGAGACGGAGAAGCGCAACGCCAGGCCCTTGCCCTGCGGGCCGGTGCCGCCGAGGACGCCGACGGTCAGCCCCTCCAACGTCACGATCTGCCCACCGGGGATGACGGTCACAGCGCCTCCAGCGCGGTCGCGACCCGGTCGGCGACGACGTCGACGATGCGCG
>CBQZLL010000296.1:0-3324 GCA_967749945.1 uncultured Frankiaceae bacterium | reverse complement strand
GAACGCGCCGAACTTCCGCTACCTCAACCACTTCTTCGACGTGAACCACGCGCAGAGCGCCCGCGACGTGCTCGCCGCGCTCAAGCGCAACCAGGGCATCCCGTGGGTCAACACCATCGCCGCCGACGACGCCGGCGAGGCGCTGTACGCCGACATCTCCGTCACGCCGCACGTCACCGACGACCAGGCGCGGGTGTGCGACACGGCGGTCGGCGCGGCGACGTTCGCGGCGTTGCGGCTGCCGGTGCTCGACGGCGCGCGCTCGGCCTGCGAATGGGGGCGCGACGCGGACGCCGTGCAGCCGGGGACCTTCGGGCCGTCGAGCATGCCGACGCTGATCCGTCGCGACTACGTCACCAACTCCAACGACTCGTACTGGCTGTCCAACCCGGAGCAGCCGCTGGAGGGCTTCGCGCAGATCATCGGCGACGAGCGCACCGAGCGGACGACCCGCACCCGCTCGGGCCTCGTCATGGTCGCCGAGACGCTCGCGAACGGCGGAACGTTCGGCCGTCAGGAGCTCCAGGACATCCTCTACGCGAACCGCCAGCACTCGTGGGAGCTGACGAAGGACGACGTGCTGACGATGTGCCGGACGTTCCCCGGCTACGCGCCCTCCTCCAACGGCCCCGTTGCCGTCGGCAGCGCGTGCGACGTGCTCGCCGCCTGGAACGGCCGCGACAACCTCGACTCCCGTGGCGCCCTGCTGTTCCGCCGTTTCTGGACGCGCGCCAGCGCGGTGCAGGCGCCGGTGCTGGCGAACCCGCAGCGCGTGCCGCTCTGGGCCGTGCCGTTCGACGCCGCCGACCCGGTGCACACGCCGCGCGGCCTCAACGTCGCCAACCCGCTCACGCAGCGGGCGTTCGGCGACGCGTTGAACGACCTCGCGGGTGCCGGCATCCCGGTCGACGCGCCGCTCGGCGAGTTCCAGGTGGACGCGCGGCCGGACGGAACGTCGACGCCGTACTTCGGCGGTCCGGGCGTCCTCGGCGTCTTCAACGCGATGAACTCGACGTGGAACGCGTCGCGCGGCTACGTCGGACCGCTGGCGCACGGTTCGTCGTTCATCCAGGTGGTGTCGTTCGACGGCGACGGCTGCCCGGACGCGCGGACGATCCTCACGTACTCGCAGTCGACGAACCCGACCTCGCCGCACTACGCCGACCAGACGCGTCTCTACTCGGAGGGCGGCTGGGTGACCGACCACTTCTGCAAGACGGAGGTCCGCGACAACACGGTCCGCGAGCTGCGCCTCCGGGGCTGACCCGCCACGGTACGGCGGGTGGTGGCTCACCGTGCAGTCCGGTCCAGACCTGTCCACGCTCCCTGTGTCCCCGTACGCTCCGCGCCTATGACCCGACTTCCCCTGCTCTGCGCCGCCGTCGCGCGCGTCGCTGTCCTGACCGCGGTGCTCGGCGCCGTGCTGGTCCTGCCCGGCACCGCGCACGCCGACACGGTCACGTACGCCGACCACGACGGCACCGCGGAGGCCGCGGTCCACGTCGACGACCACGTGAACGACCGGGCGTCCAAGTTCTTCAGGGTCCTCGGCGGGACGATCGCCACTGCGACCAGCGCGACGCTGCGCGTCTACGGTCGCGCCGACGGGTGCACCGGCTCCGGCCCCACGCAGCGGATCTCGGCGGACAACACGCCGATCGCGGACTTCGACCCCTGTCAGGTCTTCCCGACGAGCGGGTTCGGCTGGGCTACGTTCCCCCTGCCGCTGTCGACGCTGGATCCGGACTGGGGCTCGCACACGTTCCGCGTCGAGCACGTCGCCGTCGCACCGTTGCGCAGCGCGTACTACGCAATCGACATCGACGCCCCGTACTCCGGCACGACGGCGGAACAATGGGACTACGGCACCGAGACGCGCTACAGCGGCGACCTGATGTGGGAGTTCTCGGTCGACGGCAATGCGCCGGCGCTCGCCACGCCACAGTGGTGGTCGGGGTCGTTCGGCCTGGTGACGCCGGGGACGAGCGTCACGCGGACCGTGACCGTGACGAGCAGCGGGACGGCGCCGGCGCCGGCGATATCGACCGTCGCGATCGCGGGCGCGACGGACTTCACCGTGACCGCCGAGACGTGCACCGGCGAGGTGCTGCCGTACGGGTCGACCTGCACGGTCACCGTGACGTTCACGCCGGTGGCACTCGGCACCCGGAACGCGACGCTCACGGTGTCCGGCGGCACGGCGAGTGTCACGGTCGCCCTCACCGGCTCAGGCCGCAGCTTCGTGCCGCCCGCGACGACGATCACGACGGCCGACGGGTCGACGCTGCTGCCCGGCGACGCGATCACCGGCACGGTGACCGACGACGTCGGGATGGGGTTCGCGTACGTCACGTTCACGCCCGAGGTGACGACCGTCGGCACCGTCTGGGTTCAGGCAACGTCGTCCTGCGACACTGCCGGGACGTCCTGTACGTGGTCGGTGCCGGTCACCCTACGCGCGCCGGGGCGATACACGGTCACGGCGTACGGCGTCGACGTGCAAGGCAACTTGGAGACAGCGGGACCGGGCATCGACGTGGTGATCGTCTGAGGCGCCGCGCTCCAGCCGCACGTCGCGAGGCCGGTGGAATGGACGGGACGTCACCCCTCAGATGGCCGCAACCACCTCTGCGCGACGGAGGTCCGCGCCAACACCGTCCAGGAGCCGCGCCTCAGGGACTGAGCCTGCTCTCAGAGGACCAGGACGGAGATCGAGGGGCCGGGCGACTCGGAGACGCCGTGCCGGTCGGTGCCGGCGGCGGTGACCGTGTACGGGCCGGGCGGGAGGAGCACGGACGCCGACCAGGTACACGACGTGGTGGCCCCGTCGCAGGACAGGCCCGCGCGCGTCGTCACCGTCGCGAGCGACGGGTGCGCCGGCCGGAACGTGACGTACTCGTTCCCCATGCCGAGGTCGTCGCCGACCGTACCGGTCACTGCCTCGTTCGGGAGCAGCACGGCGCCGTCGACGGTGGTGATCGTGGAGACCGGCGGCAGGCTGCGCCCCTCGCCGGTCAGCCCGACGGTCCGGCCACCACCGCCGGCGAACGCCAAGGTCAGCGTCGCCGAGCGCGTCCCGATGGCCGCCGGCGTGAACGTCAGGTCGACCGTGCACGTCGCGCCGAACGGCAGCGCGGTGCCGGTGCACGTGTCGCCCGTCACGGCGTAGTCGGCCGCCTGCGGCCCGCTCAGCGTCACGCTCGACACCGACGCGATGTCCGCCGTTCCGGTGCTCGTCAGCGTGACGCGCTGGGCGGCGCTCGTCGTACCCGGGTCGACCAGCCCGAACGCGACCGACCCCGGGGATGCCGCGAGCGCGGGCGT
>CBQZLL010000295.1:0-3354 GCA_967749945.1 uncultured Frankiaceae bacterium | reverse complement strand
GCCCGGGTGTACAACAGCGTTGGCGACCTGACGACGGACGGTACGTTCCTCTACCTCGCCAGCACTGGCTGCGGCCTGCGGCGCGTCTCCCCGTCGACCGGCGCGGTCTCCACGATCTGGTTCCCGGCCGGCGGCGTGCGCTCGGTGGCGGTCGGCCCGGACGGCTCGCTGTACGCCACGTCCGGCACGTCGCTGTACCGCGTCGACCCGCTCGCGAACACGGCGGTCGCGGTCAAGACCTGGACGACCGGATCGCCGACGCCATGGGGCGTCGGCGCCGACGCCACCGCCGTGTGGGTACGGGTCAACTACGGCAGCCCGGTGAGCAAGACGATCGAGCGGTTCGACCTCGCCACGTCGGCCGTCACCACACTCGTGACGGACAACGACCTCGGCTCGGTGAACCTGCTCTCCGCCGGCAACTACCTCTACACCGGCGCGATCTCGCCGAACGCGGCTCAGGCTGCGCTGCTCCGCCGGTACACCAAGGCCACCGGCGCGTGGACCGACATCGCGGGTGCGGCGTCGGGCTTCGCCGACGGCGCGGGGCACCACGCCTGGTTCGGCACGGTCGCCGACGTGGCGTCCGACGGCACCGACCTGTGGGTCGCCGACGGCCCAGGCAACGCCGGTGCCGGCTACCGGCTGCGCCGGGTCACGCCGACGACCCCTGTCCCGTCCACGCTGCCCGCGACGGCCGACACCGCGAAGCGGGTGACCGTCGGATCGGTGCTCAGCCTCGCCGGCACCGGCAGCGGTGTGACCGCGGAGGGTACAGCGGCGACGGCGTCGTTCAACAACCCGGTCGGCGTCGAGGTGCTCGGCGGGTACGCGTACCTGGCGAACTACGACTCGGTCAGCCGGGTCGACCTGACCACGGGCAGCGTGTCCCTGCTGTCGAGCGTCCCCAGCGGCTGGCAGTGCACCGACGCCACCCCGGGCTCGGCCGCGCGGACGTACACCAACGAGGGCGACCTCGACTCGGACGGCACGTTCCTCTACCTCGCCAGCGTCGGCTGCGGCCTGCGCCGCGTCTCCCCGTCGACCGGCGCGGTGTCGACCATCTGGTCGCCGGCCGGTGGCGTCCGCGGCGTCACGGTCGGCCCGGGCGGCAACCTCTTCGCCACCTCCGGCAGCAAGCTCTACCGCGTCGACCCGCTGTCCAACGTCGCGACCGAGGTCTGGACCTGGGCGGCGGCAGGCGGCACGGTCTACGGCGTCGCCGCCGACGCGCAGTACGTCTACGTGCAGGTCCACTACGGCAGCCCGGCCACCCGGAAGATCGAGAAGATCGACCTCACGGCCGGCACGTTCAGCGTGCTGACCGAGAGCACGCTGCTGCGCAGCGGCGGCATCGAGGCGGCCGGTGACTACGTCTACGCACGCGTGCAGTACAGCGTCAACGATCCGGCGCCGCTGCTGATGGCGTACCGGAAGTCCGACGGCGCGAGCACCTTCGTCGCCGGCTGGGCGCCGAGCAGCACGACGGTCGACGGCGTCGGCGTCGACGCGCGCTTCGTCAACCTCACCGACCTGGCGTCGGACGGCACGAACCTCTACGTCACCGACGGGAACAAGCTGCGCGTCGTCTCGCAGGCGAAGTTCTTCTGGTACGGCGGCTTCGCCTTCGGCTACGACGCGTACACCGGCTGGCACGAGGACGTGAACCCGGCGCTCGGCAGCTACGTCACGTCGGCCGACGACGTCAAGGTCGCGACCGTCGGGCCGGACCTCGGCTTCTCGCGCACGTACAACAGCGCGGACCCGCAGGACCACGGCCTCGGCACCGGCTGGACGACGAACCGGTCGATGACGTGGGAGACGGATCCGTCCGGCAACGTCGGCGTCCTCTACCCGGACGGCCGCCGCGAGCTGCACACCAAGAGCGGCAGCACGTTCACACCGCCGAAGGGCCACTCGGCCAAGCTCGCGTCCGACGGCAGCGGCGGTTACGTGCTGACCCAGCGCGACGGCACCGTCTACGGCCTCGGCGCGAACAAGAAGGTCACCAGCGAGACCGACGCGAACGGCCTGGTGCTGACGTACACCTACGACGGCAACGGCAAGCTGCAGACCGTCACGTCGGCGAGCGGGCGCACCCTGTCGTTCACCTGGTCGGGCACGCGGATCGCCACCGTCAGCACGGACTCGGTCGGTGGCTCGCCGCTCACCTGGACGTACGGCTACACCAACGGGCTGCTCACTAGCGTCTGCGACCCGCGCGGCACCGGCACCGACCACTGCACGACGTATGAGTACACGCTCGGCCGGCTGACCCGGGTGATCCGCCCGAAGGGCACCACCGAGGCGATGGTCGGCTACGCGGCCGACGGCCGGGTCGCCTGGCGCGAGGACGGCCTCGGCCACCTCACGTCGTACGCCTACCCCGACGCCACCCACGCGACGATCACCGACCCGCGGAACAACACGACGACGCAGGTCTACGACGACGAGTACCGGCTGGTCTCCGAGACCGACCCGTACGGCAAGACCACGACGTACGGCTACGACACCCGCGGCTTCCGCGACAGCACGACCGACCGTAACGGCATCACCACGTCGAGCACGTTCGACGCCGACGGCAACGAGCTCACGTCGGTCGACGGCGAGGGCAAGACGACGTACCGCACGTTCAACTCGTCGAACCTGCTCACCGCCGTCCGCGACGCCCGTTCGTCGGGTGCGGGCGACAACACGTTCAAGACCACCTACACGTACGACGCGCATCGCAACAAGCTCACCGAGACGCTGCCGGACACCGCGCAGTTCCCGTCCGGCATCACCGTGTCGTGGACGTACACGAACGGCACCGAGGCCGCCATCGGCGGCGGCACGATGCCGGCCGGCCTGCCGCGGACCACGGTCGACCAGCGCGGCAAGGTGACGACGAGCTCGTACGACGAGAAGGGCGACCTCCGGCGCGTCGTGTCGCCGACCGGACTGCTCTCGGAGTACACGTACGACGTGCTGGGCCGCAAGCTCGCCCAGACCGTCTTCAGCGACGCGGTGCCCGCAGGCGTCACGACCTCCTGGACGTACGACGAGCTCGGCAACGTGCTCACCGAGACGCACCCCGCGGTGACCAACCCGGTCAGCGGTGTCACGCACCGGCTGAAGACGACGTACGCCTACGACGAGAACGCGAACCGCGTCTCCACGACCCGCTCGGACCTGACCGGCGGCAACGCGACGCAGCTGACGACGTACGCGTACGACAGCCTGGACCGGCTGGTCGACACGACGGACAACGAGACCGGGCAGACGATGCACCGGACGTTCGACGCGAGCGGCAACCCGGACAGCGTCACGGACCAGCTCGGCCGGCGCACCGAGACGACGTACGACAAGAACAAC
>CBQZLL010000294.1:0-3462 GCA_967749945.1 uncultured Frankiaceae bacterium | reverse complement strand
GCCGAGCTGCTCGCCGACCGGCGCGCCCGCGGCCCCGCGCCCAAGAAGCGGGCCGCGCGCAAGGCGCCCGCGAAGAAGGCCCCCGCCAAGAAGGCTCCGTCCCGCAAGCGCGCTTAGCGGGGCCGCGCGGCGGTTAGAGTTTGGGCAATCCCCGTTCGTCCCTGGAGTTCGACATCAGCGTCCCCACCGGCCCGGTCAAGCCCGCGTTGACCGAGCTGGCGGCTGCCCAGCTCCCGGCGCCTGACGAGCTCCGGAACGTCCTGTCGTACCCGAGCTTCCGCAAGCTGTGGTTCGCGCTGAGCCTGTCCAGCCTCGGCGACTGGCTCGGCCTGCTCGCGACGACCGCGCTCGCGGGCGCGCTGGCCGGCGGCGGTGCGGCGGGGCGGAAGGCGTCGTTCGCGATCGGTGGCGTGCTCATCTTCCGGCTCATGCCGGCGGTGGTGCTGGGACCGTTCGCGGGGGCGTTCGCCGACCGCTTCGACAGGCGCAAGACGATGGTCGTCTGCGACGTGATCCGGTTCGCGCTGTTCGCGTCGATCCCGCTCGTCCGGACGCTGCCGTACCTGCTGCTCGCGTCGTTCCTCGTCGAGGCGGTGAGCCTGTTCTGGATCCCCGCCAAGGAGGCGTCGGTCCCGAACCTGCTGCCGCCGGGGAAGCTCGAAGGCGCCAACCAGGTCAGCCTCATCACGACGTACGGCAGCGCGCCGGTCGCGGCCGCTGTGTTCGCCGGTCTCGCGGTGCTGTCGAAGACGCTCGGTGCCGGGCTGCCGTTCTTCAAGACCAACCAGGTCGACCTGTCGTTCTACTTCGACGCGGCGACGTTCCTGTTCTCCGCGCTCACCGTGTACCGGCTCAAGGAGATCAAGGGTGCGCGCAAGGGTGCGCGACCGGAGTCCGACGAGTACGCGAGCCACGGCGTGTTCCGCGACATCGCGGAGGGCTGGCAGTTCGTCGGGTCCACGCCGCTCGTCCGCGGGCTCGTCGTCGGGATGCTCGGCGCGTTCGCGGCGGGCGGGACGGCGATCGCGCTGGGGCGGCCGTTCGTCGGCGTCCTCGGTGGTGGCGATGCGGCGTACGGCCTCCTCTTCGGCGCCATCTTCACCGGGCTCGCGATCGGCATGGGCATCGGGCCGCGCTGGCTCGGCAACCTGTCGCGGCACCGGCTGTTCGGCCTCGCGATCATCGCGGCGGGTGCGTCGCTGTCGGTCATGGCGCTGCTGCCGAACCTCGTCCTCGCGCTGTTCACGACGATCCTGCTCGGCATGTTCGCGGGCGTCGGCTGGATCGTCGGGTACACGCTGCTCGGGCTCGAGGTCGAGGACGACAAGCGCGGCCGGACGTTCGCGACCGTGCAGTCGCTCGTCCGTGTCGACCTGCTCCTCGTGCTCGCGCTCGCGCCGGTCACCGCGGGTGTCATCGGCCCGCACCGGGTGGGTGTGTTCCGCGTCTTCGTCCGCGCCGACGGCGTGACGATCACGTTGTTCGCGGCGGGGCTCGTCGCGGTGCTCGTCGGGCTCGTCGCGTACCGGCAGATGGACGACGGCGACGTCCCGCTGTGGCGCGAGGTGCTCCGCGCGCTGCCGTGGATCCGGCACCGGCCGTACCTGCCGGGCGTGCTCATCGCGTTCGAGGGCGGCGAGGGCGCGGGCAAGTCGACGCAGGTGGCGCTGCTCGCCGAGTGGCTGCGGCGGCGGCGGGACGACGTGGTGGTGACGTTCGAGCCGGGGGCGACGGCGGCGGGCGCGGCGATCCGGCGGGTGCTGCTGTCGCGCGACCACGAGGGCCTGTCGCCACGAGCCGAGGCGATGCTGTACGCCGCCGACCGCGCCGAGCACGTCGACACCGTGATCCGTCCCGCGCTGGAACGCGGCGCCGTCGTCATCACCGACCGCTACGTCGACTCGTCGCTCGCGTACCAGGGCGGCGGGCGCGCGCTGTCGATGGACGAGGTGCGCGACCTCTCGGAGTGGGCGACGGGCGGCATCAGGCCCGACGTCACCGTGCTGCTCGACCTCGAACCGGCGGTCGGGCTGGCGCGGGCGGGCACCGACCCGGACCGGATCGAGGCCGAGTCGCTGGCGTTCCACGAACGCGTCCGCGCGGTGTTCCGCGAGCTGGCCAGCCACAGCGGCTCGCGCTACGTCGTGTGTGACGCGGCGCGTCCCGCGGTCGTCGTCGCGGTCGAGATCCGGAACGAGCTGGAGCGTCGCCTGGGCGGCCTGCTCGACGGGCGTACCGACCACGCCGTCCGCCACGAGCCGGTGGCCTCGTGAGCGTGTTCGACCGGCTGACTGGCCAGCGCGAGGTCGTCGCGACACTGCGCGCGGCGGTCGCGGGCGACGGGATGACGCACGCGTGGCTGTTCACCGGACCGCCGGGGTCGGGGCGGTCGATCGCGGCGCGGGCGTTCGCGGCCGCGTTGCTCTGCCCGGACGGCGGCTGCGGCGAGTGCGCGTCGTGTCACCAGGCCGGCGCCACCACGCATCCCAACCTGGTCGTCGTGCAACCCGCGGGGCTGTCGATCTCGGTCGACGAGGCGCGCCGCGTCGTCCGCCAGGCCGCGCTGTCGGCGGCCGGCGGGCGTACGCACGTCGTCGTCGTCGAGGACGCCGACCGGCTCACCGAGCAGGCCGCGAACGCCTGGCTCAAGGCCATCGAGGAGCCCGCGGCCGGGTGTGTGTTCCTGCTCTGCGCGCCGAGCCCCGAGGACCTGCCGCCGACGGTCCGGTCGCGGTGCCGGCACGTGACGTTGCGGCTGCCGTCGCCCGACGACGTGGCCGAGGTGCTGGAACGCGGTGGCGTCGACGTTGCGACCGCGCGCTGGGCCGCGGCGGCCGCGCAGGGACATGTCGGGCGCGCCCGGGCGCTCGCGACGGACGAGGGCGCGCGGGCGCAACGAGCTGAGGCGTTGCGGCTGCCGGCACGCCTCGCGACGGTGGGGGAGTGCCTCGCCGCGGCGGCCGACCTCGTCGAGGCGGCCGACGACGAGGCGGACCGGCGGACCAAGGCGGTCGCGGAGGCGGAGACGGAGACGTTCGCCGAGCAGGTCGGCAAGGGACGCGGGACGGCGGGCCTCTACAGCGACCTGGCGAAGCGGCAGAAGTCGCGCGAGACGCGCGCCCGCCGCGACTCGCTGGACCGCGCGCTGGTCGACCTCGCCGCGTGGTACCGCGACGTGCTCACGGTGCAGCTCGGCACGCGGACGCCGCTCGTCAACGCCGACCAGTCCGACGCGATCCGCACCGCGGCCGTGGCGGGCGCGCCGGAGACGACGATGCGCCGGATCGAGGCGGTACTCGCCTGCCGCGAGGCCATCGCGGCGAACGTCACGCCGTTGCTCGCCGTCGAGCAGCTCACCCTCGCGCTCCGCGCCGGGTGACGCGCGCCCCCGCTGGCAGCGTTGTGGGGGGGGGGGTGGGGCGCGCGCCGGGGGGGGGCCCCCCCCACACCCGGGGGGGGGGG
>CBQZLL010000293.1:0-3466 GCA_967749945.1 uncultured Frankiaceae bacterium | reverse complement strand
CGCGCCGACGAGGTGGGGCTGTTCGCGGTCGTCTCGTGCACCGGCTACGCGACGCCCGGCCTCGACATCCTGCTCGCTCGTGATCTCGGGATGCGCGACGACGTACAACGGCTGTTCGTCGGCCACATGGGCTGCTACGCCGCCATTCCCGGGCTCGCGGCCGTCGCCGACGCGGTCGTCGCGCGTGGCCTCACCGCGGTGCTGCTCTGCGTCGAGCTGACCTCGTTGCACGTCCAGCCCGCGACCGACGAGGCGCAGCAGATGGTGGCGCACGCGCTGTTCAGCGACGCGGCGACGGCGGTCGTCGTCTCGCCGTTCTCAGACGGCCTCGAGGTGGTCGACGTCGTCGCGCGCACCGACGTCGCGCACCAGGCCGACATGACGTGGGACGTCACCGACCTCGGCTTCCGGATGGGACTGTCGCCGCGCGTGCCCGACGTCCTCGCGCGCCACGTCCGCGGCGTCGTCGACGACCTGCTCTCGCGCCATGGTCTCGCCGTCGACGACGTCACCGGCTGGGCCGTGCACCCGGGCGGGCCGCGCATCCTCGACGTGTGCCGCGACGAGCTCGGGCTCGCCGAGGCCGCGCTCGCGCCGTCGCGCGAGACCTTGCGCGACTACGGCAACTGCTCGTCGCCGACCGTCCTCATCGCGCTCGACGCGCTGCGTTCGGCGACGTCGTTGCGGTCCGGTGACCACGTCGTCGCGCTCGCGTTCGGACCGGGGCTGACTCTGTACGGCACGCTGCTGCGCCAGTCGGCCTGACGTTGCGGCACGCCGCCGCGCTGGCCGCGATTGCGGTCCTCGCGTACCTGCTCGGCGTCGTGTTCCCACGGCGCACCGAGGTCCGGCTCGACCTGTTGCGCCAGCGCATCGCGGCCGACCCGTCCGCGCGGCTGCGGTTCTACCACCGGTACCTCATCGTCGGCGCACTTGCCGTCGCGGTCAGCGCGCTCGTCGTCCTGATCGGCGGCGAGGGCTTCCGCGCGGCCGGCGTCGGGTGGCCGCCGTACGCGGGTCGGCGGCTGCTGCCCGCGGCGTTCCTCGCGCTGGTCGTCGTCGACGCGGTGCTCCTCGTCGCGTGGCGCGTGGGGAAGTGGCGTGATCCCTCGGCGCTCGACCGCAACCGGCAACGCGAGCGCATCGAGTTCCTCGTCCCGCACACCGCCGCGGAGCGGCACTTCTGGCCGGTCCTCGCGTTGGCGATCGGTGTCATGGAGGAGTGCGTGTACCGGGGGCTGTTCGTCCGCTACACCGCCGCGCTCGCGCCCGCGCTCTCGCCGTGGTGGCTGCTCGTCGTGGCGGCCTTCGTCTTCGGGGTCGGCCACCGCTACCAGGGCTGGCTCGGGATGGTCGCGACGGGCGCCCTCGGGCTCGGGTTCGGCGTGTTCACGGCGGCGACCGGCAGCCTCTGGCCCGCGATCGTGCTGCACACGGTGTTCGACCTTCGGGTCGCGTTCCTCAGGCCACCAACGCCCGCAACGCCGTCGCCAGACGTAACGACGGCCCCACTGCCGCCACCACCCGAGTGACGACGCCGTCGCGACGGACGAGGACGAGCGCGGCACTCGTATGCAGCCGGTAGGTGCGAGCGAGCGAGCCGGTCGGGTCGGCGTAGGGACCGACGTCACCACCGGCCTGCGCGGCAAGCAGCTCGGGCTGGTCGAGCGAGTCGCCGGCCTGCACGACGTAGGTCACGAGCCGCTCCCGCGCCGCCGCCGTGACGACCTGGCGCAGCGCGGTCAGGCATCCGCAGTCCGGGGCGACGAGCATGAGCACGCCGGGTCGCAGGTCGCGTACGGCCTCCGTCCTGACCCGGCCGCGCAGGGTCACGTCCGGCAGCAACCCGCCGACCTGCCCGGCGGGCCCGGTCGCCGTGGCGAGCGGCAACGCGAGCGGACGGCGTACCGGATCGCCCGGCGAACGGAGCACCACCAGCGCCGCGACGACGAGCACCGCGACGAAGCAGAGCACCCAGACGCGTGCGCCGCTCACTGCTGTTGTTGCGCCTGCGGCGGGCGGCGGTCGCGCGGTGGCACGACGACCTCCTCGGCGACCGGCACCGACGGCGCGACCATCGTCACCGCGACGTCGAGCGAGCCCTCGGCGCCACCCGCGTGCAGCCCGCGGATCGGCGCGACGTCGGAGTAGTCGCGGCCGACCGCGACGACGACGTGCCGCTCGTCGGCGAGGCAGTCGTTCGTCGGTCGATCTCCACCCAGCCGAAGCCCGGCACGTACGCCTCGACCCACGCGTGCGACTCGACGTCGATCGGCACGTCGGGCTCGGGCGTGGGGTCGGCGAAGAAGTAGCCGGAGACGTACCGCGCGGGGATCAGCATCGTCCGAGGTTACCGGCGCAACCCCCGTAGACGTGCGGTCGGCCGGTCCGTACGGTGACCCGCCATGAGACGCATCCTCACTCTTGTCGCCATCGTCCTCGCCGCCGTACCCGCCGGAACGGCCCACGCCGCAACCCCGACCGTCGTGGGCGCGTCCTGCGGATTCGTCGGGTTCGTCGACAACGCCAGCCCAATCGGCACCTCCGACGCGTTGATCTACGTCGTCTTCGGGGCGGCCGTGGCGGTCGACGCGCCGCATGTCGCCGGGAACCCCGCGACGGTAAGCATGTTCTGCACGACGACGTTCAACGGGATGCAGCCCCACGTCCACTCGTCACTGCCCACCCTCGCCGCGACGGTCGTACCACCGGCACTCGACGGCTATGGCCCCGTCGCGCCGACCGACGTCCTCAACGTGTGCACTTCGGTGACCGCGCGCGACTCGGCGGGCACCGGGGGAGTCGTGTACAACGCCTGCTCCGACGTCAGCAGCGCCACGGTGCCGCCGGACGAGGTGTGCGAGATCCTGCCCGCCGCCTGTGCGGCCGGTCAGGTGGACGTGTGGTGGCACCTGCCGGAGCCGATCGTCGCGTAGCCGGGAGTGCGACCCGCGTCAGACAGCCGGGCACCACCGTCGTCTCCTCGCCCATGAGGACGAACGGCCGTAGGTCCACGTGCCGCGGACCGAAGACTCGCCAAGGACTGGGAGAACCTCACCAAGCAGCGGCTGTGGAACATGCTCTTCGAACGTTACGAGGGAAGGTGGAGCAGGCTCCTGGACGACTGGGTACCGCCGGCGACGATCCGCGGGATGAGCGGACTGCGGCGGGCCGGCGCCAGCCTCCTCCTGCGTCCCGGCGGACGAGGTATCGAGCTGATCAATTCCTTCACGTTCCTGTGCGCCGAGCGCTACTACAAGCTCATGCACGCCGGCTTGCGGGCAGCCGATCCGCAGGCCCTGATCTTCAGCGATCGATTGCCGATCTACTACTCGCAGGACGCCGTGCGCGCGATGGTGCCCTACGTCGACGCCGTCGCGGCGAACTACAACATCGATGGGCCCGATGGTTGGATCGCCCACTACTTCTTCGAAGGCCTCACCGCATTGACCGGCAAGCCGGTGCT
>CBQZLL010000292.1:0-3471 GCA_967749945.1 uncultured Frankiaceae bacterium | reverse complement strand
GCGGGGTGGCAGCAGAGGAACATGAGCCGGAGCTGGTCGTCGGCGACGACGTCGACGAACGCGTCGAGGTCGTCGAGCTCGGGTCGGTCGTCAGGTTCCATGGCGTCAACGTGGAGTCGGTAGGCGGCGATGTAGCGGTCGGTCCGCGTCGCTTCGCGGCGCAGGTGGTCGATGGCGCGGTTGCGTGCGGCGGTGACGATCCAGCCACCGGGGTTCGGCGGTACGCCGTGTTCCGGCCACTGCGCGGCCGCGATCGCGAACGCTTCCGCGACCGCGTCCTCGGCGAGGTCGATGTCGCCGAGGACGCGGATCAGCGTTGCCGTGCAGCGGCCGGCTTCGCGGCGGAAGACGGCGTCGAGGGACTCAGGCATCGTCCCCCGGCCGGACCTCGATCGGCGCCTCGCAGGCAGCCGCGGCTTTGCCGGCCCACCCGAGCGCGGCGTCCAGGTCGGACGCCTCGATCACCCAGAAGCCGCCCATCTGCTCCTTGGTCTCGGCGTACGGACCGTCGGTCATCGACACGTCGCCGTCAGTCGACCGCACGACGGTCGCCGACGAGGCCGGGTGCAGTCCGATGCCGAACACCCAGGCGCCGGTGCGTCGCATCTCGTCGTTGACCTGGTCGACCTTCGGGCCGATCCGTTGCATGTCCGGCGTCGAGAAGTCGAGCTGGTACTCGCCGTCGTGCCAGACCGACAAGAGGTACTGAGGCATGTCACACGCTCCTTGTCACAGAGAACCGTTGGTTCGGGTCAGTTGTCGAGGTGCCGGGCGAGGGTCGGGACGATGATCGTCGCAGCGACGAGGTGGGTGAGGACGAGCGCGACCTTGGTCGCGAGGTCGGGCGGCAGCGCGACCGACGGCACGCACGAGAGCGCGGTGAGCGTTCCGACCGCGTAGCGGAACCGGTGGCGGGCCGCGGTGCCGCGCCGCCTCAGCGCCGCCGCGATCAGCCCACCGAGGACGGCGCCCAGGACGGTCATCTGGGCGAAGCCCGCGAGCGGGATCATCTCGCCGTCCACGGCAAGAGGAACGCCCGCGGCGTGGACGGCCGCGGCGGCCGAGGTCGTCACGACAGCGGCCGCCAGACCGATGCCGACGGTCGTACGCGGCAGTGACGTGGTCCACCGCACCGATCGGTGCGAGGTCGCGGTGGCTTGGGTGCTCGTGGTCACCGGGGCTCCTTCCGTCCCGGCGGTGCTCCCTGCACCGCTCAGCCCCTCCACGAACGGCAACGCCCCGATCGACAGCCGACCACGAGAAAGTTCTCTCGGCTCCGGGTCGATGCCGCTATTGGCGTTGCGGGTCCTGGAGATCCGTAGTAGTTCTGCTGCTCCGATCACGCAGGAGGAGCCGCATGGACCGGGCCGACATCGTGCCGTCGCTCGCGCAGTGCCTGGTCCACACACAGTTCCCGCACTGGGCGGGGCTGCCGATCCGGCCGGTTGACCACGGCGGCTGGGACAACACGACGTTCCGGCTCGGCGACGACTTCGCGGTACGCCTGCCGTCCGCGCACTACTACGTCGCGCAGGTCGAGAAGGAACACCGCTGGCTGCCGTACTTCGCCGAACGCCTGCCGTTGCCGATCCCCCGGCTGGTCGCGAAAGGCGAGCCCGGGTGCGGCTACCCGTGGCCGTGGTCGGTGTACGCCTGGCTGCCCGGCGGGCACGCGACGGTCGAGCGCGTCGCCGACCTGAGCGAGTTCGCGCGGTCGCTCGCGACGTTCCTTACCGTGCTGTACGCCCAACCGACCGACGGCGGACCGCCCGCGGGGCAGCACAACTTCTTCCGCGGCGCGTCGCCCGCCGTCTACGACGAGGAGACGCGCGCGACCGTCGCGTACCTCGGTGACGCGATCGACGGCGCCGCCGCGATCGAGGCATGGGACGCGGCGCTCGCCGCACCGTTCGACGGACCGCCGGTGTGGTTCCACGGCGACCTCAGCGCGTCCAACCTGCTCGTGCACGACGGCCGCCTCAGCGCGGTCATCGACTTCGGGACGATCGGCGTCGGCGACCCCGCGTGCGACCTCGCGATCGCGTGGACGTTCTTCGCCGGCAAGAGCCGCCGGGTCTTCCGCGACACGGTCCGACTCGACGACGGCGCGTGGGCCCGCGGCCGCGGCTGGACGTTGTGGAAGGCGCTCATCACGTACGCCAAGGCGTTGCGCGAGCACCACGACGTCGACCGCGCGGGCCTGCGGTTCGGCTGGTCGCAGAGCGCGCGCGACGTGATCGAGGACGTGCTCGCCGACCACCGCGCGTCGTTGCGTACCTAGGAGGGTTCGTTGCCCCACGCGGTTGCTATCTCGCCCGCAACAGCGCGGTCGCGTCGATCTGGCGTACCGCGGGCAGCGCGGCCGCGACGACCGCGACCGCGCCGAGGTAGCCGTCCGGGACGGTGAGGTTGGCCAGCTGCGTGGTACCCGTCGTGTCCGCCGTGACGACGACGGTCGCGGGACCGACGGTGAGCCCGTCGCCCGTCGCCTTGAGGACCGCCTCCTTGCGCGTCCACGACCGCAACAGGTCGAGCGGCCGCTCGTCTTCGGACAGCCGTTCGTGCAACGCCAGTTCCTCCGGCGCGAGAACGCGCTGCGCCAGTCCGTGGTGGTGCGCGCGCGAGAGCGGCTCGACGTCGACGCCGACCGGACCTGAGTACGTCACCCCGACCGCGACGAGGTCGCCGCCGTGGGTGAGCGAGTACTCGGGACCGCCGTCGACGAACGGCTTGCCGTGCGCCCCGCCACACCGCTTGCAGCGCAGCCGGATCGGCACGTCGCCGGGCGCGATGCCGAGGTGCGCGGCGAGCACTCGCCGCGCGAGCGTGTGCGCGGCGGCGTAGCGGAGCCGGTCGCGTTCGTTGACGAAGCGGGCCAGCCGCGCCCGCTCGACGTCGTCGAGGATCGACTCGTCGTACGCCGCCGCCGCGTCGCACGGCCCCCACCACACCTGGCAGTCCGCGTCGAGCGCCGGGACGACCTCGTTCACGTGCCCTCCGGTGTAGTTTGTCGGCCCTGCGCGCCGAGCCAGCAGGAGACACCGTGACGGACGAACCGGTCAACCTCACCGCCGCCGCGGGCCGGGTCGAGGAGCTGTGGAGCCCGCGTACCGTCGGGGCCGTCAACGACCTGCTCGTCAAGGTCGCGCGGATCGAGGGCGAGTTCGTCTGGCACGACCACCCGGACACCGACGAGCTGTTCCTGGTGCTCACCGGGCGGCTCGTCATCCGGCTGCGCGACGGCGAGGTGGAGCTCCGGCCCGGCGACCTCTACGTCGTCCCGCGCGGCGTCGAGCACTGCCCGCTCGCCGACCCGGGGACGTCGATCGCGCTGCTCGAGCCCGCCGGAGTCGTCAACACCGGCGACGCCGGAGGCGCGCTCACCGCGCCGGTCGACGTCCCGCTGGCGTAGGGCCCCCGCCCGCCCCGGTTTTCGTGATCTTGGCGATGGTGTGCACCGGATGCGTGCAG
>CBQZLL010000291.1:0-3485 GCA_967749945.1 uncultured Frankiaceae bacterium | reverse complement strand
ACCGCGCTCTCGCAGTGCGACAAGGCGATCCAGGAACGGATGGTGTCCCACTTCGAGCAGGCCGACGAGGAGTACGGCCGCCGCGTCCGCGAGGGGCTCAGCCTCCCGGCGTAGCGTGCGTCGGCTGGTACAGGCCCATCGTGCCGCCGCCCGGGACGACGATCGAGACGTACAGGCCCCAGCCGCGGTCGGTGACCTCAGACGCGAACTCGACGCCCTTCGCCGTCAGGTCGGCAACCGTCGCCTCGATGTCGTCGCACAGGAGGAACAACTCGTGCCCGGCCGGTGCGTCGTCGCCGGTCGGGTGGACGCCAAGCTCCGCGGGCGGCAGCGTGAAGACGAGCCAGCCCCCGCCGACGTCGACGGACGGCAGCTCGAGGACGTCGCGGAAGAAGGCCCGAGTCGCGTCGGCGTTCTCGGCGTACAGGATCGCGTGCGCTCCGTTGATCACGGTGCGCACCCTAGCGAAGGCAGGGACCACGCCGTCGCGGGTCGAACCTAGAGCAACCCAGTCAACACAGGAGCGCCGATGCCCAGGCCCCGTGTCCTCGCAGCGGTCGTGCTGACCACCATGGTCGCCACCGCCGTCCCCGCGCACGCCGCGAGCCCCGTGCTCGACGGCAAGAAGAAGAAGTCGCTGCCGTTCACGCTCGCTCTCGCCGACCCGCAGCAGCACCTGCTCGCGGAGACCCTCGAGAACGACGTCGACCCGTCGCCCGAGGCAACCGGGACCTGCGCGAAGCCGCGCTGCTACGCGGTGCCCTTCACCGTCAAGCACGGGAAAGGCGTATCCGACCGGACGCCACTCTCGGCGCGGATCACCTGGACGCTCCCGACGACCCGCCTCTGGCTGATGCTCGTCGACGTCACCGGGAAGTCGCCCGTCGTCAAGGCCGAGTGCTTCAGCTTCTACGTCACGGCCGGGACGTCCGCGGTCGTCCGCACGAACTCGGTGAAGAAGGGCCACCGCTACGCGGTCTGGGTCACCGCGCAGCAAGTCGTCGCGCCGGACACCGTGACGGGGTCGGTCACCTTCCCGGCCACGGCCGAGGTCCCCGACAACCCAGCGACCAGCCCGAGCGAGCTGTTCGTCAACGGCTGCAACACGTAGGCCGCGATCAGGACGCGGTGACGCCCTCGACCAGGCGGTCGGCGGCGGCATAGGGGTCGGTCTCGCCCGCCACGACCTCGGCCGCGAGCGTGTCGAGCAAGGCGCCCTGGTGCAGGTCGCCGAGGCGTTCGCGCAACGCGGTCACGGCGATTGCCTCGATCTCCGACACAGCCCGCGCGGTACGCCGTCGGGCCAGCTCGCCCGACGACTCCAGCCACGACCAGTGCTCGTCGAGGCGGTCCATCAGCTCGGGGATGCCCTCGCCCCGCGACGCCACGGTCTTGACGATCGGCGGCCGCCAGCCGCCGTGCGGGCCGTCGCCCTGCGAGATCATGTTGCGCAGGTCGCGCACAGTGTTGTCCGCGCCGTCGCGGTCGGCCTTGTTCACGACGAACACGTCGGCGACTTCGAGGATCCCCGCCTTCGCCGCCTGGATCGCGTCGCCCATCCCGGGCGCGAGCAGCACGATCGTCGTGTCGGCCTCGGACGCGACCTCGACCTCCGCCTGCCCGACGCCGACGGTCTCGACAAGGATCACGTCGCACCCGGCCGCGTCCAACACGCGCAACGCCTGCGGCGTCGCCCACGACAGCCCGCCGAGGTGCCCGCGCGACGCCATCGACCGGATGAACACTCCCGCGTCCGTCGCGTGGTCCTGCATCCGCACCCGGTCGCCGAGCAGAGCGCCGCCGGAGAACGGCGACGACGGGTCGACCGCAAGCACCCCGACCCGGACGCCGCGTTCGCGGAACGCCGACACCAGCGCCGACGTCGTCGTGGACTTCCCGACGCCGGGCGACCCGGTGAGACCGATGACCCGCGCCCGCCCGGTCTTCGGCGCCAGCGCGGCCATGACCGACCGCAACTCGGGCGCGGCGTCCTCGACGAGCGAGATCAGCCGGGCCACCGCCCGGGGCGACCCCTCGGCGGCAGCGGAGACGAGCTCGTTGACGGTGAGACTCAACCCGCCACGCGCAGGATCAGCGCGTCGCCCTGCCCGCCGCCGCCGCACAGCGCCGCGGCACCGACGCCGCCACCGCGGCGCCGCAGCTCGAACGCGAGATGCAGCGCGATGCGCGCGCCCGACATGCCGATGGGGTGGCCGAGCGCGATCGCGCCGCCGTCGACGTTGACGATGTCGGGGTCGATGCCCAGCTCCTTCGTCGACTGGATCGTCACCGACGCGAACGCCTCGTTCAGCTCGACCAGCGTGAGGTCCGACGCGGACAGGCCCTCGCGCGCGAGCGCCTTCGTGATCGCGTTCGCCGGCTGGCTCTGCAGCGACGAGTCCGGGCCCGCGACGACGCCGTGCGCGCCGATCTCGGCGATCGGCGTGAGGCCGTACCGCTCGGCCGCGGCGCGCGACATGACCACGACCGCGCAGGCGCCGTCGGAGATCTGCGACGCCGACCCGGCGGTGATCGTGCCGTCCTTCGCGAACGCCGGACGCAACGCCGCCAGCGACTCGACCGTCGTCCCCGGGCGTACGCCCTCGTCTTCGGTGAACAGCAACGGGTCGCCCTTGCGCTGCGGGATCGGGACCGGCACCAGCTCCTCGTCGAAGCGCCCCTCCTTCATCGCGGCGGCGGCGCGCTCGTGCGACCGCGCGGCGACCTCGTCCTGCGCCACGCGGGTGATGCCGAGCTTCGCGTTGTGCCGCTCGGTCAGCTCGCCCATCGCCACCTGGTCGAAGGCGTCCCACAACCCGTCGTACGCCATCGAGTCGACGACCGTCGAGTTGCCGTACTTCACGCCGGCGCGCATGGCGGGCAGCAGGTGCGGCGCCTGGGTCATCGACTCCATGCCACCGGCGACGACGACCTCGAACTCGCCCGCGCCGATGAGCTGGTCGGCGAGCGCGATCGAGTCGATGCCGGAGAGGCAGACCTTGTTGACCGTCAACGCGGGCACGGTCATCGGGATGCCGCCCTTGACCGCCGCCTGGCGCGCGGTGATCTGGCCCGCGCCGGCCTGGAGCACCTGGCCGAGGATGACGTAGTCGACCTGGTCCCCGGTGAGGCCGGCGCGCTCCAGCGCGGCCTTGACGGCGACGCCACCGAGGTCGGTCGCGGCGAAGCCGGCGAGGCTGCCGGCGAGCTTGCCGATCGGCGTACGCGCGCCGGAGACGATGACGGAGCCGGCCATCCGGGCCCTCCTCGTGTTTCGTAGCGTCCTGAGACGTCCACAATATCCGCGTGCTCACTCGCATCGACCACGTCGGGATCGCCTGCCATGACCTCGACGAGCGGGTCGCCTTCTACGAGACCACGTTCGGGCTGACCGTGGCGCACCGGGAGACCAACGACGAGCAGGGCGTCCACGAGGCGATGCTGCTCGTCGCGCCCGGGTCGTACGTCCAGCTCCTCCAGCCGAC
>CBQZLL010000290.1:0-3574 GCA_967749945.1 uncultured Frankiaceae bacterium | reverse complement strand
ACAAGCCCTCGACGAGGGCCTGATTGCAACAGCCGTCTGAGGCCGCCCACCATATACGTGCAGAACATCGCCAAGATCACGAGATGTGGGCTGGCGAAGCACGCCGCGGCGAGCGTTTCGCCAAGCCCTGCTGTGGCGTCAGCGCGCGGCTTGCCACCGCTCGCCACCAGGGTGGTGACGGTGGTCGACGATCCGCATGGTCGGTACGCGGTCGCGTGCGTTGAGCCAGTCGGTGACGACGTTCGCCGGGTGCGGGCGCGACAGGAAGTAGCCCTGTGCCGCGTCGCAGCCCAGGTCGCAGAGGCGCTGCCAGGTCTCCGCGGTCTCGACGCCCTCGGCGAGTACGCGCAGGCCGAGCCCGTGCGCGAGGTCGATGGTGGAGCGGACGATCGTCGCGTCCTCGTCGTCGACGTCCATCCGCAGGACGAACGACTTGTCGATCTTGAGCTCGGTGACGGGCAGCCGCCGCAGGTAGGCGAGCGACGAGTACCCCGTGCCGAAGTCGTCGAGCGAGAGCCGGACGCCGAGCCGGGACAGCGCGGTGAGGTTGCGCAACGCGCGTTCGGGATCGGCCATGACGACGCGTTCGGTGAGCTCCAGCTCCAGGAACGACGCCGGCATGCCCGCCCGCTCCAGCGCCTCGCCGACGCGCGCGCAGAACGAGTCGTCGTGGAGGTCGCGCGCGGAGACGTTGACAGCCATCCTGATGTGCAGGCCGGCCTCGACCCACGCCGCGGTCTGCGCGAGGGCTTGCCCGAGGACGTAAGCGGTGAGCGACTTCATCAAGCCGGTCTGCTCGGCGAGCGGCACGAACGTGTCCGGGTAGAGCAGCCCGCGCTCCGGGTGCTCCCAGCGGACCAGCGCCTCGACGCCCGCGACCTGGCCGGTGCCGAGGTCGACCTTCGGCTGGTAGTGCAGGACCAGCTCGCCGTCCTCGATCGCGCGGCGCAGCTGCCCGAACAGCGACAGTCGCTGCGTGCTGTGCGGGTCGTGCTCCGTGTCGTACAGCTCGATGCCGGACCGCGTCTCTTTCGCGTGGTACATCGCGACGTCCGCGCGCTGCATGAGCGCGTCGGCGTCGGACGCGTGACCCGGGTACAGCGCGATGCCGATGCTCGCCTCGAGGTCGAGCGCGACGTCCTTGAGGTGGAACGCCTCGGTCAGCGCCATCCGGATCCGCTCGGCGACCTCCTCGGCCATCATGCGGTCGCGGACGACCGGGATGAGGACGCCGAACTCGTCGCCGCCGAGGCGCGCGACGACGTCCTCGGGCCGCAGCACCGAACGCAGCCGAGACCCGACGTGCTTGAGCAGTTCGTCGCCGACGTGGTGGCCGAGCGTGTCGTTGACGTCCTTGAAGCGGTCGAGATCGAGCAGGAACAGCGCGACCTCGTGACCCGACCGCTCTGCCTCGCCGATCGCGGTCGCGACCTTGCCGAGGAGGAGCTTGCGGTTGGGCAGGCCGGTCAGCGTGTCGTGCAACGCCTGGTGCTCGCGTTCGGCCGAGATCGAGGCGTTCTTGTAGACCGCGAACAGCGGGAGCAGGAGCAGCGGGACCAGTCCTACGCTTCGTTCGAGGACGACCACGACGACCGGCGAGAGCGCGAGCAGCGCGCCGGTCGTCAGGCCCTGGTACGCGAGGTCGCCGCGGAGCAGCGGCCACAGCCGTTGCTCCTGGTGGTACGCGATAGCGCGGGTGACGAGCAGGTCGTTGCAGAGGAAGTACGCGAGGCCCGCGAGCGCGATCGCCGGCAGGTCGGCGCCCGAGATGTGCCACGGCACGGCCGGCGTGGCCGCCCGGCCCGCCCAGCGGAGCACCGCGAACGCGGCGCCGTACGACAGCGAGTACTGCGCGATGTTGAACCCGCTGCGCCACCACGCCTTGCCGTTGACCCGATCGGCGACGACCGTCGCGACGGCCTGCATGAGGATCGCGACGCCGAGGCCCCAGTGCAGCAGCAGTGCGAAGACGAACGTCGTCGACGTGGCGATGCCGTTCTGGTCCTTGCTGCCCGCGGTGAAGAGCGGTCGCAGCTCGGCGATGACGAGCAGTACGGCGGCCATGAGGAACGCCGCGCCCATCGACTTGACGTCGCCCGCACGGAGGTCTTTGAGGACGTTCACCGTGAGGAGCACCCCGGCCGCTGTGACGGTGGCGATGTAGAGGGTGAACGGGGTGAAAAGACCCCGCTCCTGTTCCCTCGGGTCGACCATCGGCAGCGGCTCCAGGTTCGGCCCGCGCGCGGGCACCTCGGGTCTCCGGACGGCGGCGCCGTTCGGATCGCTCCCGGCCAACATCGGCAGCCGAGTGGGATTCTTGAGCCCCCTGAGGACGAACCCGGACGTATGCCGGTCAACTCCCGGCGCTGGGGCCCTCGGTCAGCAGGCGGACGAACCCCACCTCGTCGAGCACCGGGACGCCGAGCTCGACGGCCTTGTCGTACTTGCTCCCGGGCGCGTCGCCCGCGATGACGTACGACGTCTTCTTGGACACCGACCCGCTGACCTTCCCGCCGAGCCGTTGCACGGCCTCGGTCGCGCTGTCCCGGCTGAACCCGTCGAGCCCGCCGGTGAGTACGAAGGTCATCCCTTCGAGCGGCCGCGGCCCGGTGTCGACCCGCTCCTCCTGGAAGCGCACCCCGGCGGCGCGCCACTTGGCCACCACGTCCCGATGCCAGTCGACGGCCCACCACTCGGCGATCGCGGCGGCGATGGTCGGGCCGACGCCCTCGACCGCGGCGAGGCGTTCGGCATCGGCGGTGAGGATCTCGTCGAGGTTGCCGATCTCTCGGGCCAGCGCCTGCGCGGCGGTCGGGCCGACGTGGCGGATCGACAGCGCCACGAGCACCCGCCACAGCGGGCGCTCCTTGGCGACCGCAAGGTTGTCGACCAGCTTGGCGGCGTTCGCCGAAAGGGTGCCGTCCTTCTTCGTGAAGAACGCGCAGGTCGCGAGCCGCTCCTCGGCGAGCCCGAACAGGTCGCCCTCGTCGGCGACGAGACCGGAGTCGAGTAACGCGACGGCGGCTTCGTAGCCGAGGACTTCGATGTCGAGCGCGCCACGGCTCGCCAGATGGAACAGCCGTTCGCGAAGCTGCGCCGGGCACGACCGCGCGTTGGGACAGCGGACGTCGACGTCGCTCTCCTTCTCCCGCGCGAGCTTCGTCCCGCAGGCCGGGCACTTCTTCGGCATGACGAACGAGCGTTCCGACCCGTCGCGCAGGTCGACGACCGGGCCGACGATCTCGGGGATGACGTCGCCCGCCTTGCGCAGGACGACGGTGTCGCCGATGAGCACGCCCTTGCGGCGGACCTCGTCTTGGTTGTGCAACGTCGCCTGCGACACCGTCGAGCCGCTCACCTGCACCGGCTCCATGAAGCCGAACGGCGTGACGCGACCGGTGCGCCCGACGTTGACCTTGATGTCGAGGAGCTTCGTCGTCACCTCCTCCGGCGGGTACTTGAACGCGATCGCCCACCGGGGCGCGCGTGACGTCGAACCGAGGCGGCGCTGCAGCGCGTACGAGTCGACCTTGACGACGACGCCGTCGATCTCGTGCTCGATGTCGTGCCGGTG
>CBQZLL010000289.1:0-3591 GCA_967749945.1 uncultured Frankiaceae bacterium | reverse complement strand
TCGGCCGCGCCTGGGACTTCTACTCCGGCACGTCGATGTCGTCGCCGCACGTCGCCGGCCTCGGTGCCCTGCTCAGGGCGCTGCACCCGACCTGGCTGCCGTCGGAGATCAAGTCCTCGCTCATGACGACGGCGACGGACACGGTCTCCAGTGCGGACGACCCGTTCGCGCAAGGTGCCGGCTTCGTCAACCCCAACGCCGCGACCGACCCGGGCCTCGTCTACCCGACGGTGCCGAACGAGTACCGCGGCTACCTGATCAGCCTCGGCGTGCAGTTCGTGCCGCCGTTCAACGCGTTGCCCCCGATCACCGCGTCGAACCTCAACCAGGCGTCGATCTCGATCGGCAAGCTGGCCGGGGTCGAGCGCGTGACGCGGCGCGTGAAGAACGTGGGCGCCGCCGCGGCGACGTACACCGCGACGATCGACGTGCCGGGCTTCGACGCGGTCGTCACGCCCGACGAGCTGACGCTCGACCCAGGTGCGGAGGGCACGTTCGAGGTGTCCTTCACCCGGGCGGCGGTCGACCCGGCACCGCTCGACGACTGGGCGATAGGCGCGCTGACGTGGACGGGCGCGGGGCACGCGGTGCGCAGCCCGGTCGCGCTCCAGCCGGTTGCGGTCAGCGCACCGGCGGAGGTGCACGGTACCGGCGCTGCGGGCTCGGCGGACTTCCAGATCGTCCAGGGCGCGCAGGCCCCGCTCGACCTCACGCTGTCGGGGCTGGTCGGGGTGACCCCGGTCATGGACAGCGTCACGACCGGTGAGTTCGACATCGACAACCCGGTCGCCGACGCGGACACGAAGCACTACGAGGTGACGGTGCCGGCCGGCACGAAGGCCGCGCGGTTCTCGCTGGATGCGCTCGACGATGCGGCGGACCTCGACCTGTTCGTCTACCTGGACGGCGCGTTCGTCGACCTGTCCGCGTCCGGGGCGGCTGACGAGCAGATCACGCTGGTCGCGCCGGACGACGGCACCTACGACGTCTTCGTCAACGGGTTCGCGACGCCGGGGGGCTCGACCGCGTACGCGCTCGCCAACTACGTCGTCGGCCCGGCCGACCTCGGGAACGGCTCGCTCAGCCCGGACCCGGTGCCCGCACCGGTCCAGCTGGGTGACCCGGCGACCGTGACGGCGACCTGGAGCGGTCTGGACACGGCCCAGCGCTGGCTGGGCGTGATCTCCTACGCCGGCTCGGACGCCGTGACGCTGTTCTCGGTGGGCTAGCGCGGCCACCCGACCACCCCACTTGACCGGCCACGGTGCTGCTCGAAGGTTCCTCACCACGACGCGGCGCCCGGTCACATGGAGGCCGGCGGGGCCGTGCGCACCAATCGGTGTGCGCCCGGTCGCGCCGCGGGAGTAGGCGCAGGGTCTGCCGACAGGATGCCCACGGCGGCGACGCGGCTGCCGGGGCGCCGGCTGCTCCGCGTGGCCGCTCCGTCGGACGACATCACCGTGGCCGCGCGGGGCGCCGCCCCGTCAAGTCGCGAGGGAGTGGGCAGCCGTCACATGCGCGCGGAGATGGGAGAGGCAACGGGTCCACACCGCGATGCCCTCCGCGGCCGGGACGCCGTTGAACGTCGCCGGCCTTTCACGCGACGCGTGCTCGACCGCGGGAACGATCCAGGCGAACTTCGTCGCCGCGGTCGCGTGCAGCCCGAAGCGGATGGTGTCCTCGTCGAGCGCGGAGTCCTCGGCGCGGCACACCCGCACATACTCGTCGTGCATCCGCGCGGTGACCGCGGCGACGTCGTCGGGCGAGAGGCGGAAGTCCAGCGCCGACTCGAGGGCGAACCCGCCGATGTCGGTGCCGATCGCGCCCCACCCGACGAACGCCCAGTCGATCGCGCGCGGTGGCGTCGCGCTGGGGAAGACGTTCTTCGCCGACAGGTCGAAGTGGCAGAGCCGTTGGGGCAAGGCGTCCAGCCGGTCGAGTAGCTCGCCGCCGGCGTCGTGCCGTCGCACGTACGAACGCAGCCACCCGCGGCTCAGCCAGCCCAGCCGTTCCGGAGCGGGCGTGCACGTGAGGCGCGCCGCCGCGGCCGCGACATCCGCGAACGCGTCGGTGGGCCAGACGCCCGGCGTCGCGTATGCGGTGAGATCGTCGAGGCAGAGGCCGACCGCTCCGTCCGGCAGGTCGACGACGCCGAACGGCCGCGGCGGCGGCAGCGCGCCCGCCAGCAGCGACGGGAGGGGCGACCGGTAGAAGTCGGCCTCGCGCCGCCAGTAGTACGGGTCGTCGGGCGACAGCGCCGAGCCCCACGCGGTGTCCGCCGCGACGGGTTGGAGGATCTTCACCACGACGGCGCGGTCGCCGTCGCGTACCCGCCACACGCCCCTCGTCGCGGAGACGGTCGGCTCGTACAGCGACTCGACGCGATCGCCCGCGACGCCGCACTCGGCTGCGACGTCGAGCGCCGCGTGCCGCGTCATCCGGCAAGCCTCGCACGACCTGACGAAGCGCGCTCCGCGGTCGCCACGAGCCCGACCGTCGCGTGAGGTACGTGCTGGCAAAGTGTGCGGCGGGTCGCCCGGATCCCGTCCCGCGTCGCTGCGGGCGACGGAGCATAGGCGGGTGCGAACGACACGAGCGCTGTCACGTGGTCGAGGTGCTCGTCGGCGCAACCTGCCGGCGTTCCGATGAAGGTCGTCAGCGCGCGGCCCGGGCACTCCAGCGAGTCGATCACGTCGGCGCTCTACACCGTCGTCGTGCCCGCCGTCGCGCGCGACGCAGCCGAGCAGATCGCGTCCGTCGTGACGTTGCCGCGCACGACGACCGAGCCCGAGGAGGTGGGGGAGATCGTGTTAGCGCACCACCCCGCGGGAGGTGTGCCCGACTTGCGAAACCGCAGGTCAACCGGGTGCGCCGCCAGGGACTTGAACCCCGAACCCGCGGATTAAGAGTCCGCTGCTCTGCCAATTGAGCTAGCGGCGCGCTGCTCAAGCACTGAAGCAAGGGGATGCTACACGAGCGGTCATGGGCGTTCCCAACGCCTTCGTCGTTCGTTACCGTGGCAGGCCATACCCGGACGGACATGGGGGCGAGCATGCGTGCGCTACGTGGGGCGGTGGCCGCCGCCCTCGCGGTGGTGACCCTTGCCGCGCCGTACGCCGCCGCCTGGATCCGCCCGTGCATCGAGCCGGTGTGGGCGTGCCCCAAGCCCCCGGCCGAGGAGCCGGCCCCGCCGCCGAAGCCCAAAGGACCCGACCTCACCGCGTACCACGGCCTCGGCACGTGGGTCGACGCGTACGACTACTCGCGCGAGTACAACGGTCGCAGCGTGACGCCCGCCTCGGTCGACGAGATGGCGCGGCAGGGCGTGAAGACGCTGTACATCCAGGCTGCCAAGGACAAGAACGGCGGGTCCACCGGGGTCCTCAGCGCCGACCTGCTCGGCCAGTTCCTCGAACGCGCGCACGCGAAGAAGATGCGCGTCGTCGCGTGGTACCTGCCGCGATTCCTCGACCCGTCGCGCGACTGGGCGCACGTCGACGCGATGCTGAAGTTCCGGTCGCACGGCCACGCGTTCGACTCGGTCGGCATCGACATCGAGTCGCGCGAGCAGGGCGATCTCAAGACGCGCAA
>CBQZLL010000288.1:0-3626 GCA_967749945.1 uncultured Frankiaceae bacterium | reverse complement strand
GGCGCGACGCAGCGCGAGATGCGCGCCGACGTCGGGCTCGGGATCCTCGTCGTGATGTCGTACTCCCTGACCACCGCCGGCGCCGGCAACTCCCTCAAGGTCTACGACATCAAGTCCTGCACGAAGCCGACACTGCTCTCGACCGTCGACTTCGGTCCACGGTCGCCGCACGAGTTCTTCCTCTGGAAGGACGCGAAGCACCCGGGTCGCGCGCTCGCGTACGTGGCGTTCACGCTCTTCTCGCCCGACCTCGAGGTGTACGACCTCTCCGACCCGAAGGCGCCGAGCCTCGCGGCCGTGTACGACGTCGGCGCGGACATCGCGTTCCTGCAACGCGGCGCAACCGGGCTCACGTCGTCGAACGGCGGCTACCTGCACTCGGTGTCGGTCAGCGACGACGGCAAGACCACCTACCTCTCGACGTGGGACTTCGGGCTCATCCTCGCCGACACGTCGACGCTCGCCGACCGGTCCCCCGGCGTCGTCGTCCCGACGGGCGCTCCGTTGCAGTACGACGGCAACGTGCACGGCGGCGTGAAGGTCCCGGGCAAGCCATACATGGTTCTCGTGCAGGAGGGCTACGCCAAGACGGCTGACCTGGTCACCGGCAAGGGCGGCTGCCCCTTCGGCTGGCTGCGGGTGGCCGACCTGTCCAACCCGCAGGTGCCCACGCTGACTGGCGGCGAGTACAAGCTCAGGGAGAACGACTGCGACCGCGCGAAGGCGCTGAACGGCACGTTCACGTCGCACAACCAGACCGTGTTCCCCGACGTCGCGCTCGTGCCGTGGTACGGCGGCGGACTGCGCGCGGTCGACATCTCGAAGCCGGCCGTGCCAGTCGAGGCGGGGGTGTTCGTGCCGAAGCCGGAGTTCGAGCCGGACGTCCGCGAGAACCGCCTCTACTTCGACACGGCGCACCGGTGGATCGGCGCGATGTGGTCGTACCCGGTCGTGCAGAACGGGCTGATCTACGTCGTCGACATCGACCTGGGCCTGTACATCCTCAAGTACACGGGCAAGTGGTCGAACGAGGTGAAGCAGGCACCGTACGTCGAGGGCAACTCCGCGCCGTCGCGCTACACGAAGTCGGCACCCGTCATCAAGCGCCCGGCGCTGCCGGCGCTGGGGCGCCCGACGATCGTGCGCGACGTGTACGCCGACCGGCCGCTGCCGCGCCGGCTCGCGCCGTACGGCTTCCTCTGCGTGCTCTGAGACTCCGCCCTACGTCTGAATGGCGATCGGCGTTACGCCAAGCCTCAGCGGACGCACGCTGGGCCCGGCCGCGGTCGCGCGGCCGGGCCCAGCGTGTCACCGTCAGCCGTGCTGGACTCCGCCCGACGGCGGGAGGGGCGGGTAGTCGACGCCGATGCAGCCGACGTACTTCACCCGCACCTGGACGTCGTGCCCGTAGCAGTTGTTGATGATGTCGGCGTGCGCCGACGTCGTCGCGAGCGGCGCCGCGGCGAGGGCCAGCGGCACGATGACGCGAGCGATGCGAAGCATGGTGTCTCCCGGCCTAGCGAGCGGTCGGGTAGTCGGCGCCGGCGCAGCCGACGTAGTACACGCGAACCTCGATGTCGTGGCCGTTGCAGTTGTTGATGATGTCGGCGTTCGCGGACGTCGCGCTGACGAGCGGCGCGGCCACGAGAGCGAGTGGGATCAGAACGCGGGCGATGGTGCGCATCGGGACTTGCTCCTTCCGGAGAAACGAGGCTGGATGCCTCTACCCGGACTTACGGGGCCGCGGCTCGCATCCCGCTCAGTTTCCGGAACAGCGAAGGACGGACCCCCCCAGGCCGTAAGACAAGTAGGGGACGGGACCGGAGCGGGTGCGAAACGCGACCGTTGACAACCGAGCGACCGTGGGCGACCGTGACCTCCCCGCCACCCATAACGGGAGAAATCACCCCTCGTGGACGTCATTCCCGGCTCGGTCCCGCCGGACCGCTGGTCGCAGGCACTTGCGCACCGCGAACGCCTGCTCGCGCTGGCTCGCGCCCGGGTCGTGGTCGCCGAGGACGCCGAGGACGTGGTGCAGGAGGCGATGCTCCGCTGTGCGACGTTCGAGCGGCTCGACGACGAACGGCTCGGGCAGTTCCTCACCAGCGTGACGCTGCGGCTCTGCGTCGACGAGCACCGGCGCCGCGAGACGGCGGCCCGCCTCGCGCGCAAGCTGCCGGTGGACCCCGACGAGCCGGGCGCGGACGAGCCGGTGTGCGCGCGGGCGGAGGCGACGTGGGCCGCGGAGCTCGTCCGGGAGCTCCCCGCCACCCAGCAGGCGATCATCGAGGCGCGCGCGAACGGCCTCTCCTACGAGGAGATCTCGCGACGGCGGCGGACGTCGTACAAGTCGGTCGAGTCGGCGGTCGCGCGGGCCAGGTCGACCGTGCGCCGCGCGCTGGCCGGGTCGCTCGGCGTCGTCGGCGTCCTCCGCCGCCACGCCGACCCGTCAGCCGTGGCGGCCGTCGGCTGCGTCGCGGCCGCGGTCGCGATCGGGGTCGGGTCGGTGCCCGCCACGCCCGCCCGTCCGGCTGCGACCCCGACCGTACGGCGCGTCGAGCCCGCGACCCGGACGGCCGGCCTGGCCGGACCGCCCGCCGCGGTGCGGCTCGTTCGCCCGGCGGACGTCGCCCGAGCCGCGACCCCGCCACGGTTGCCGGCCGTCCGGCCGGCCGCGTCGCCCTCGCCGTACGTCACGGTCCCGGGGTACTCGGTCGGTCCTGACGAGCGCGACGACGAGTACTCGACCCAGGAACGTGTGATCCACTGCGTCACCTACGGCGTCGCGCTGACGCCGTCCGTCCACTGCCGGTACCCCGACGAGGGGCCCGGCTCGACCCTCGGGGGACCCAGATGACCCGTGCCGTGATCCTCGCCGTCGCCGCCGCCGCGCTTGTCGCCGCCGCACCGCTCGCCCACGCGGACGGCGACATCTGCGTGTTCGACAGCTACGGACACCCGATGGTCTGCATCCCGCACGGCAGCGGTGGTGGTGGCGGCGGCGGGATCGGCTTTTAGCGCGCTCGACTGCGTCGGTGACCGCTAGTTCGTGCCGTCGAAGAGGCCCGACACGGTCGAGTCGTCGAAGACGGCGCGGATCGCCGCCGCGAGGATCGGCGCGATCGACAGCACGGTGAGCTTGTCGAACTGCTTCTCCGGCGTGATCGGCAACGTGTTCGTGACGACGACCTCGCTGATCCGGCTGTTCTTGAGGCGGTCGACTGCGGGCCCGGAGAAGATGCCGTGCGTTGCGGCGCAGATGACCTCCGCGGCGCCTTGGTCGAACAGCGCGTCCGCCGCCTTCACGATCGTGCCGCCGGTGTCGATCATGTCGTCGACGAGGACGCAGACGCGGCCCTCGACCTGACCGACGACGTTGAACACCTTGGCGTCGTTGGCGACCTTCGGGTCACGCCGCTTGTGAATGATGGCCAGCGGTGTGCCGAGCCGGTCGGTGTACTTCTCCGCGACCCGCACCCGGCCCGCGTCGGGCGAGACCATCGTGACGTTGTCGATGTCGCCGCGCCGCGCGATGTGGTCGGAGAGCAACGGCAGCGCGGTGAGGTGGTCGAGCGGGTCGTCGAGGTAGCCCTGGATCTGCGGCGTGTGCAGGTCGATCGCGATGA
>CBQZLL010000287.1:0-3634 GCA_967749945.1 uncultured Frankiaceae bacterium | reverse complement strand
GACTTCACGCTCATGGTCGACAAGACCTCGCACATGTTCATCTCCGGCCCCGACGTCATCAAGACGGTGACCGGCGAGGACGTGGGCTTCGAGGAGCTCGGCGGCGCGACGACGCACAACACCAAGTCCGGCGTCGCGCACTTCGTCGCGGCCGACGAGAACGACTGCCTCGACATCGCGCGGGCGCTGTTGTCGTACCTGCCCGACAACAACCTCGACGAGGCGCCGACCTACGCCGCGGAGAACGACATCGACGCGCTCGACGTCGAGCTCGACACGGTGATCCCCGACTCGTCGAACCAGCCGTACGACATGCACCGCGTCATCGAGCACGTCGTCGACGACGGCGACTTCCTCGAGGTGCACGCGCTGTTCGCGCGCAACGTCATCTGCGGCTTCGGTCGCATCGACGGCCGATCGGTCGGCGTCGTCGCGAACCAGCCGATGCACTTCGCCGGGTGCCTCGACATCGACGCTTCGGAGAAGGCGGCCCGCTTTGTCAGGACGTGCGACGCGTTCAACGTGCCGGTCGTGACGTTCGTCGACGTACCGGGCTTCCTGCCGGGGACAGGGCAGGAGTGGGAGGGCATCATCCGGCGCGGCGCCAAGCTCATCTACGCGTACGCCGAGGCGACCGTCCCGAAGGTCACGGTCATCACGCGCAAGGCGTACGGCGGGGCGTACGACGTCATGGGGTCGAAGCACCTGCGCGCCGACGTCAACCTCGCCTGGCCCACCGCCGAGATCGCGGTCATGGGCGCGCAGGGCGCGGTGAACATCGTGTTCCGCAAGGAGCTGGCGGGAGCCGGTCCGGACGCCGCGGACGAGAAGCGCGCCGAGCTGGTCGAGGACTACAACCTGCATTTCGCGACGCCGTACATCGCGGCCGAGCGTGGCTACGTCGACGCCGTCATCGCGCCGAGCGAGACGCGCGGTCAAGTCATCCGCGCGCTGCGCCAGCTCCGGACCAAGCGCGAGTCGTTGCCGCCGAAGAAGCACGGCAACATCCCACTGTGAGCACGCTGCGCATCGTCAACGGCGACGCGACGGCCGACGAGGTCGCCGCACTCGTCGCGGTCCTCGCGTCCCGGCAGGCGGCCGTGCCCGCGGAGCAGCCGCGCTCGGCCTGGGGCACGCCGCGGCCGCGGCCGGCGCTTCCGGCACCGGGGCCGGGCGCGTGGCGCGCCGCTACCCGACGGTGATCGAGCCCTGCATCCCGGCCGCGCGATGGCCCTGCACCGAGCAGTAGAACGTGTAGACGCCCCTCTGCAGATTCACGGCGTACGTGAGGTGGTCCTCCGGCGCGCCGGCGTCCTCGCCCCACAGCAGCGGGTACGGCGCGCCGGGACCGACCAAGTTGAGGTTGTGGTTGCTGCCCGCGGGGCTGGTGAACGCGATGTTCACGACACCGGCCTGCGTCGCGAACGAGCCGTTCTCCCAGGCCGGGGCGACCTTCGCGACGATGTCGATCGTCGGCGCGCCCGGCTGCTTCGGAGCCTCGGTCGGGTACAGCTTGCCGTGCGCCGCGTCGGCGTTGGTCCGCGCCTCGCGGGCGGGCGCCTCGGGCAGCGTGCAAGCGGACGCGGTCGCGGCGAGCACGAGAGCCGCACCGATGGTCGCGAGGCCGGACCGGGCCACGGGTTTCTCCTTCGGTCGTACGTCTGGCTGGTCGGCGGACAGTCTCTCAGGCCCGCCTACACTTCCACGAATGCGCAAGGTACTGGTCGCCAACCGTGGCGAGATCGCCGTGCGCGTCGCGCGCGCCTGCCGCGACCACGGGCTGGCGAGCGTCGCGGTCTACGCGGAGCCGGACCTCGACGCGCTGCACGTCCGGATCGCCGACGCGGCGTACGCCCTCGGCGGCACGACGCCCGGCGACTCGTACCTCCGCATCGACAAGGTCCTCGACGCGTGCGCGCGTACCGGCGCCGACGCCGTTCACCCCGGTTACGGCTTCCTTGCGGAGAACGCCGAGTTCGCCCAGGCCGTCCTCGACGCCGGTCTGACCTGGATCGGCCCGACGCCCGACGCGATTCGCCGGCTCGGCGACAAGACCGAGGCGCGGCACATCGCTCTCGCGGTCGGCGCGCCGCTCGTCCCCGGCACCGCCGACCCGGTCTCCGGTGCCGGCCAAGTCGTCGCGTTCGCGACGGAGCACGGCCTGCCGGTCGCCATCAAAGCGGCGTTCGGCGGCGGCGGGCGCGGCCTCAAGGTCGCGCGCACCCTCGACGAGATCCCCGACCTGTACGCGTCCGCGGTGCGCGAGGCGGAGGTCGCGTTCGGCCGCGGCGAGTGCTTCGTCGAGCGCTACCTCGACCGCCCTCGTCACGTCGAGGTGCAGGTGCTCGGCGACACGTACGGCACCGTCGTCGTCGTCGGCGACCGCGACTGCTCGCTGCAGCGCCGCCACCAGAAGCTCGTCGAGGAAGCACCCGCGCCGGCGCTGTCCGAGGCGCAACGCGAGGCCATGCACGACGCGGCGCGGGCGATCTGCGAGAAGGCCGGGTACGTCAGTGCGGGCACCGTCGAGTTCCTCGTCGGGCAGGACGGGACTGTTTCCTTTCTCGAAGTCAATACCCGCTTGCAGGTCGAGCATCCGATCACCGAGGCGGTCACCGGCATCGACCTGGTGCGTGAGCAGTTCCGCATCGCGTCCGGGGAACGGCTCGGCTACGGCACGCCGGAGCCGCGCGGGCACGCGTTCGAGTTCCGCATCAACGGCGAGGACCCCGGCCGCTCGTTCCTGCCCGCGCCCGGCACCGTGTCGGTGTGGTCGCCGCCCGAGGGACCGGGCGTCCGGCTCGACTCTGGCGTCGTCGCGGGTTCGGTGATCGGGCAGTCGTTCGACTCGTTGCTCGCCAAGCTGATCGTGTGGGGCGCGAACCGCGAGGAGGCGCTGGAACGTTCCCGCCGCGCGCTCGACGAGTTCATCGTCGACGGGCTCGCGACGGCGCTACCGTTCCACCGCGCGGTGGTGCGCGACCCGGCGTTCGTGGGGACGTTCGACGTGCACACGTCGTGGATCGAGACGGAGTTCGTCAACACCATCGCGCCGTACGCGGGCGCTGTCGCCGCCGAGGAGGCCGCGGCACGCGAGACCGTCGTCGTCGAGGTCGGCGGCAAGCGCCTCGAAGTCGTGCTGCCCGCGGGCCTCGGTAGGTCGGCGACCAAGGCGGCGCCGAAGCGTTCCGGCCGCGGCAAGGCGGGTGCGGCGGTCAGTGGCGATGCGCTGACGTCACCGATGCAGGGCACCATCGTCAAGGTCGAGGTCGCCGAAGGCGACACCGTCGCGGCGGGCGACCTCGTCGTCGTCCTCGAGGCGATGAAGATGGAACAGCCCCTCAACGCCCACAAGGCCGGCACGATCACCAAGCTCGCCGCTACCGTCGGCGAGGTCGTGACGAGCGGCGCGGTCATCTGCGAGATCACGGACTAGCGGCCCGCGCGCGGGCGGCCTGCCGGACCAGGTGGTCACGCTCGGCGACGTCCGTGGCCCGACGGGCGGCATCCGCGTACGCCGTGGCGGCGGCAGGGAGGTCGCCGCCGAGCTCGTGCAGGTAGCCGCGGACGGCGTGCCACCGGTGCCGCTCGCCGAGCACCTCGCGCAGCCGGTCGGTCTCGCGCAGCCCGGCGG
>CBQZLL010000286.1:0-3676 GCA_967749945.1 uncultured Frankiaceae bacterium | reverse complement strand
AGCAGGCGACGGGTCCGGGAGACAGGCCCTAGAGCTCTTGCTGGAACCGGAACGTCGCGGCGTACGCGCGCGCCCGGTCGAGCAGTCCGTCGTCGGCGCGGGTCGTCGCCGCGTCGACTGACGACGCGAGATCCCAACCGTACGTGTCGGCGACCGACGCGATGTCGTACGCCGGGTCGCCGAGGTGCACCTGACCCCAGTCGAGCACGCCGGTGAGCCGGGTGTCGTCGGCGTCCCAGCGGAGGTTCTTGCCGCAGAAGTCACCGTGCACCAGCGCGTCGTCCGGCACGTCGAGGGCGAGCACCGCGGCGAACGCCGCCTCCGCCTCGTCGCTGGGGTCGTGTTCGCGCACCGTCGCGGCGAGGTCGGCGAACGTCCGGCGCATCGGCGCCCGGGTGAGCGCGTCGCGCAGGCCCGGCGTGATCTCGACGGCGGCGAGCGCGTCGAGGACGCGCGCGAGCTCGATCGCGAACCGGTACGCCATCGCACCGACTGCCGCCACCGACGCGCGGGGGAGCGGCTCGCCCGCGAGGTACCGCTGCGCGACGAACGCCCGGCCGAGCGGTGCGTCCGAACGGTCGAGCAGGACGTCGGGGAGCACGACGCCGATGCCGGGCTGCGCCCGGCCGAGCTCGTCGAGCGCGGCGACCTCGCGCGGCAGCGCCTCGCGCGCGTCCTCGTCGCGCGGGAAGCGGAACGCCGCGTCGGTGCCGACGATGACGACGTCGTGGTCGTCGCCGGGGACGAGCCGGACCGCGTCGCGGCCGAACGAGCCGTCCCACTCGGTCGCGATGGCGCCGACGTACGCGGAGAGGCGTTCGGCCTCGTCGGTCTCGCCTCCGGTCTGCACGGGTGCATCATGGCCGATCGTGGTGCCTTCGCCGAACGACCCCGACGCGGCCGCGGCCGCCGCGCTCGCCCGCGAGATCGCGGCGCGCTCGGCGTCGCCGGCCGAGGCGCTGGAGGCGGCGGGGCTGCTCGATCCCGCCCTGCCCGACGCCGTGCGGGTCGAGGTGGCTCGCGAGGTCGGCGTCGCGGGTTGCGCGCTCGGTCTCGAGCTGTTCGGGTCGGTGCCGCTGCTGGCGGCGGCGGTCCTCGGCGGCGCGGGGGAGGCGCTCGCGGAGACGGGGATGGCGTACGCGCGCGACCGGGTCGTCTTCGGGCGGCCGCTCGCGAGCATGGCGGTGCAGCGGATGGCCTTCGCCTCGGTGGCGGCGCGGGTCGAGGCGGCGGTCGCGCTGGTCCGCCGGATCGCGTCGGGCGCCGGGTCCGATCTCGACCGGGCCGCCGTACTGCCGGCCGCGCTCGACGCCGCGTGGGCGGCGGCGGAGGCGGCGTTGCAGGTCCACGGCGGGTACGGCTACAGCGACGAGTACCCGGTCTCGCGGATGTGGCGCGAGGTGGTCGCGGCCCGAGCCGCGTACGCCACGCCCCGGTAGGCTCGGCCGCGTGCCGGTCCCGCCCCCGACGCCCGAGACACGCTGGCGCTGTACGGCGTGCGGCAACCTCACCCGGTTCGACGTCGTCCGCACTCGCCGGCTCCGCGAGTACGTCCACGCCGACCTGGCCGGCGTGCCCGCGGTCGAGGACGTCGAGGTGCTCGGTGACGCCGTCGAGCACGTGACCTGCCGGTGGTGCGGAGCGGTCGACCAGGTCGAGCTGGTAGCCCGGCCCGCGGTGGGGGACGCCGCCGTTCCGGACCCGGCGCCGTGAGCGAGCTCGCCGACCTGCCGCTCGCCGGGCTCCGCGTCCTCGACCTCTCCCGGCTGCTGCCCGGCGGCTACGCGACGTTGCTGCTCGCCGACCTCGGCGCCGACGTGCTCAAGGTCGAGGAGCCCGGCAAGGGCGACTACCTGCGGTGGATGCCGCCGTATGCCTCGACCGGCGAGGGCGGGATGCACCTCGCGCTCAACCGCGGCAAGCGCTCGATGACGCTCAACCTCAAGGTGTCACAGGGCCGTGATGTGCTCCGGCGGTTGGCGAAGGACGCCGACGTGCTCGTCGAGTCGTTCCGGCCCGGGGTCATGGCCCGGCTCGGGGTGGGATGGGAGGTGCTATCGCAGGACAACCCGCGGCTGATCTACGCCGCCATCTCTGGTTACGGCGCCGACGGTCCGTACGCCGATCGCGCCGGGCACGACATCAACTACCTCGGGTACGCCGGCGCGCTGTCGTTCAGCGGCCACCCCGAGACCGGTCCGTGGCAGCCGGGGCTGCAGATCGGTGATCTCGGTGGTGGCGGCCTGATGGCAGCGGTCGCGGTCCTCACCGCGCTGCACGTGCGGGGGCGGACGGGAACGGGGCAGTACTGCGACGTGTCGATGACGGACGGCGTGCTGTCGTGGCTCACGCTGCACGCGGGCGCGTTCGCCGCGACCGGCGTGCCGCCGCGCCTCGGCGCGGAGACGCTCAACGGCGGGTTCGCCTGCTACGGCGTCTACCGCTGCGCCGACGGCCGGTACGTCACCGTGGGCGCGCTCGAGCCGCAGTTCTTCGCCGCGCTCTGTGCCGCGCTCGGCGTCGAGGACCTGGTGCCGTGGCACCTCGACCCCGCACGCCAGGGCGACTTGCGCGCGCGCCTGGAGGCGGTGTTCGCGACGCGCCCGCGCGACGAGTGGCTTGCCGTGCTCGTGCCCGCGGACTGTTGCGTCGGGCCGGTGAACGACCTCGCGGAGGCGTACGCCGATCCGCAGGTCCGCGCGCGCGGGATGGTGGTCGAGCAGCCGCTCGCCGACGGGACGCCGTTCCGCCAGGTCGGCGTCGTGCCGCACCTCGCCGGGACGCCCGGGCGGGTCGGGCCGGTCGCGGCTGCCCTCGGCGCGGACACCGACGCGGTCCTCGCCTCGCTCGGTTGTCCGGCCGACGAGGTCGCGGCGCTGCGCGCGGCGGGTGCCGTATGACCGAGGCCGCGGTGCACCTGCCCGACGCCGCGCGCCAGCGCGTGTTCGGCTACGCCTCCACCGCGCTCGGTGCGCTGGACCCGTCCGACGTGCCGCCGACGCTCCGGCGGTTCGCGGCGTTCACGCCCGGAAAGCGGGCCCGGCTCGCGGGGCCGGCGTTCGCGACGGTGATCGAGCAGCTGCCCGGGTTCCGCCAGGCGGTCGCGACCGTGGCCCGGCTCGCGCACCCGGAGCTGGCCGACACCGTCGAGGCCGGCGTCGTGCCGCCCGCGGCGGACCCGGTCGAGGTCGCGGCCCTGGCGTTCCTGCTACGGCCGGACGGCTGGGAGGCCTTGCTCGCGGGCGCGGCGGCGAGGCTCGCCGACGAAGCCGCGCAGACCCGCGCGGGGGAGGAGGCCGCGGCGGCCGAACGCGTCCGCGCCGAGGCCGCCGACGCCCGCCGCGTCGCGCGCGCCGAGCAGGACCGGCTGCGGGCGGAGGTGGCGGCGTTGAAGGCCGACCTCGACGCGGCGCGCCGGTCGCTCAAGACCGCGTCCGACGCGACCCGCCGGGCGGAGACCGCGGCGGCGGCCGCCGCGCGTGACCTCGACGCCGCCAAGGAGGCGGCCGCCAAGGACCTCGCCGCGGCCGAGACGCAGGCCCGCCGCCAGCGGACCCGGATCGCCGAGCTGGAGACGCAGCTCGAAGCGGGCCGCCGGTCCGGCCGGGAGGGCCGGACCGGGGACAACATCCGGCTGCGGCTGCTCCTCGACGCCGTCGTCAACGCCGCCGCCGGG
>CBQZLL010000285.1:0-3677 GCA_967749945.1 uncultured Frankiaceae bacterium | reverse complement strand
TGCCCTCGCGAGCAGCCGCGGCGTCGCGAGCATCACGCTCGACCGCAAGACCACGGTCCAGGGCACGCTGTCGTCCGGCACCCTCGCGTCGGTGTTCGCGAAGGCGACCCGCGCCGACGACCTGAACAAGGCCGGCTACGACGGCACGGGCGTCACCATCGCGCTCGTCGACACCGGTGTCGCCGACATGCCCGACCTGGACGGCCGGATCGTCACCGTGCAGACCGACGCGCTCGGCACGACGACCGCACCGTGCATCAACCTCTCCGGCGAGAGCGACTGCCGCGACTCGTACGGCCACGGCACGTTCCTCGCCGGCCTCATCGCGGGCAACGGCGCCGCGTCGGCCGGCGAGTACAAGGGTGTCGCGCCAGGCGCGCGCATCATCTCCATCAAGATCGCGGGCGCCGACGGCTCGGCGGACGTCAGCAACGTCATCGCGGCGATCCAATGGGTGGTGTCGTTCCGGACCCAGTACGACATCCGCATCCTCAACCTCTCGCTCGGCACCGACTCGACGCAGTCGTACCGGGTCGACCCGCTGAACTACGCGGTCGAGAAGGCGTGGGACTCCGGCATCGCGGTCGTCGTCTCGGCGAGCAACCGCGGCCCGGGCGCCGGCACGATCTCCAAGCCCGGTGACGACCCGCTCGTCATCACCGTCGGCGCCGTCGACGACCAGGGCACCTCCGGCCTCGGCGACGACCGCCTTCCGAACTTCTCGTCGAAGGGCCCGACCGCGGCCGACGGCCTGACGAAGCCCGACCTGGTCGCGCCCGGTGGTCACCTCGTCTCGCTGAGCGCACCCGGATCGGCGATCGCGACGAACTTCTCGACGACGATGCCGGCGCCGTACCGGCGAGGCAGCGGTACGTCGATGTCGGCCGCGATCGTGTCCGGCGAGATCGCGCTGCTCCTCTCGGCCCAGCCGTGCCTGACGCCGGACCGGGTGAAGTTCGCGCTCATGTCGACCGCGCGTGGCGTCGCGTCGACCGACCCGAACTCCGTCGGCTCCGGCATGGTCGACGTCGCGAGCGCCCTCACCGCGCCCCTGGGGATGGCGAACCAGGGCGTCGTCCGGTCCAACGGCCTCGGCAGCCTCGACCTGTCGCGTGGCTCGGTCCAGATCCAGGAGAACGACCCGTTGCAGACGGTCGTCTCCGGCACGCTGACCGCGCAGCTCCTGATCTGGGACCCAGTCGCCTACACCACCACAGAGTGGACCGGCGCTTCCTGGTACGGCGCCAGCTGGTATGGCGCTTCCTGGTACGGAGCGAGCTGGTATGGCGCATCCTGGTACGGCGCGAGCTGGTACGGCGCGAGCTGGTACGGCGAGATGGACGGCGCGAGCTGGTACGGCGCGAGCTGGTACGGGGCGAGCTGGTACGGGGCTTGGGAGTAACCATGCGACGTGGGAGCAGGGTGGCGACCTTCATCGCCACCCTGTTCGCAGCCGGGTTCGTCACGGGGCTCGCGGCCGACGCGGTCGCGGTCCCGGCGACGATTCCCTGGCGACAGGTGCCGTTGCTGCTCGGCATGGTCGCGCTCGCGAGCCACCTGATCGTGCGGTTCCAGGTCCGCGACCACGTCGAGGCGCTGGAGCTGACCGAGGCAGCGCTGGTCCCGGTGATCGCGGTGCTGCCCGGCGCTGCGGCCGTCGCGCTCGTCGTCGCCGCGAAAGGTCTGGTCGGCGCGCTGCACCGCAACGACCCGGTGAAGGCGACGTTCAACGCCGCGCAGTGGGGCGCGGCGACCGGCTGCGGCACGCTGGTCTACGCCGCCCTCGGCGAGGGCCGCGCACTGACCGGACGCAACCTGTTCGCGCTCTCGGTCGCGATGGTGGTCGTGTCGGTCGTCAACTACTCGTCGTTCACGACGGTCCTCACGCTCGCCGGGGACCGGTCGCTGCGCGAGGTGCTCGCCGAGCTCCGGCCGTTGATGCTCGTCGGGTGGCTCGGCGGGTCGGCCGTGAACCTCGCGTTCGGCGTGCTGTTCGTCTCGGCGTACCTGCGCAGCCCGGCCGCGGTCGTCGTCATGGCGGTGCCGCTCGTCGTCCTGCACTGGGGCAGCCGCGGCTTCGCGACCGCGCGAACCGACCGGGTCCGGCTCGCCGGCCTCCAGGCCGCGACGCACGCCCTGGCCCGGCCGATCGATCCGCGCGACGCGTTGCCGCCGTTCCTCGCCGAGGTGCAGCGCTGTTTCGAGGCCGATGCGGTCGACCTGCTCGAGCTGACGCCGGGCGGGTACGTCCGGCACCGCGTCACGACGGACGTGCCGTACTGGTCCGGTGCCGACGACGGCACATCGACCGCGGCGCGACTGCTCGCGATCGCGTACGACGGCGCGGTCGTGCTCGACGGCCGGCGCGGCACCGGCGGCGTCCTCGCGGTCGAGAAGTGGCGGGTCGCGGCTGCGGCGCCCGTACGGAAGGGCGACCGGATCTTCGGCGCGCTCTGCGTCTACAACCGCGGTGGCGTCGAGGGCTTCGAACGCGGCGAGGTCGTCGTCCTCGAAGCGCTCGCGGCCGAGGTCGCAGGCGCCCTCGAGAAGGCCGAGCTCCTCGTCGGCATGCTCGAGGAACGCCGGCAGCTCGCCGACATCGTCGGCAACACCTCCGACGGCATCCTCACTCTCGACGCCGCGGGCGCGGTGACGAGCTGGAACGCCGGCCTCGAACAGATCACCGGCTACGCCGCCGACGCCGTCATCGGCAACGACCCCGACGCACTGCTACGGTCGCGCGACGGCGAGGGCGAGCCCGTCGAGCTGGGCCGGTGGTTCGGGACGATGGAGACACTGCCCGGCGCACTGGAGATCGTCACGGCGGACCGGCAGTCGCGGTGGCTGTCGTGCAGCTACACCGCCGTGCCGGTGCGCGACGGTCGTGGCCCGCAGCTCGTCGTCATGGCCCGCGACGTCACCAAGGCTCGCGAGCTCGACAAGCTCAAGGACGACTTCGTCGCAGTCGTGTCGCACGAGCTGCGCACGCCGCTCGCGCCCATCAAGGGCTGGGCGGTGACGTTGCTCAAGCGCGGCGACGACCTCACCGAGGAACAGCGTCGCGAGGGGGCGCGGGCGATCCTCCGGCAGGCCGAACGGCTCGAGCAGCTCATCCTCAACATCCTCGAGGACAGCAAGGTCGAACGTGACCTCAACACCTCGACCGTCGAGGACGTCGTCGACGCCGCCGTGTCGGTTCGCAAGGTGCTCGACGACTTCGCGACGCTCGCTCCCGACCGGGTGATCGAGACGCGCGGCACCGACGGGCCCGCGATGGTCGTCGGCCGCGCCGTCCGGATCGAGCAGATCCTCGTCAACCTCGTCGCGAACGCGGTGAAGTACGCGCCGAAGCACGAGCCGATCGACGTCATCGTCGAGACCGGTCCCGACGCCGTGCTCATCTCCGTCACCGACCGCGGCCCGGGGATTCCGACCGAGTCGCAGGAGCGGATCTTCGGGCGCTTCGAGCGGCTTTCCGACAGTCCGACGCAAACGGGCACCGGGCTCGGCCTCTACATCGCCCGGCGGCTCGCGACCTCGATGGGCGCGGATCTCTCGCTCTGCGCCGCGACCGGTGGCGGCTGCACGTTCACCCTGCGGCTGCACGCGGTCCCCCAGCTCGCGTCGGTCGTCCTGCCGTAGCGGGCCGGCAGGGTTTCGTGATCTTGGCGAGGTTC
>CBQZLL010000284.1:0-3729 GCA_967749945.1 uncultured Frankiaceae bacterium | reverse complement strand
ATCGTCGGCGAGATCAAGCGGCACTTCCGCGACAAGGGCTGGGCGATCCGCGTCCCCCGCCGCCTCCAGGAGCTGAAGCTCACGCTGACCAAGGCGACCGGCGAGCTGTCGCAGACCCTCGGGCGGTCGCCCACGGTCGCCGAGCTCGCGACGCACCTCGGCCTGCACGAGGAGGAGATCCTCGAAGGGCTCGAGTCGGCGAACGCGTACTCCGCCGTGTCGCTCGACGCGACCGACGCCGGCGACGACGACTCCCCCGCCGTCTCGGACACGCTCGGCATGGTCGACGAGGCGCTCGAAGGCGTCGAGTACCGCGAGTCGTTGAAGCCGTTGCTCGACCGGCTCCCCGTGCGGGAGAAGAAGATCCTCGTGCTTCGCTTCTTCGGCAACATGACGCAGTCGCAGATCGCCGCCGAGCTCGGCATCTCCCAGATGCACGTGTCTCGACTGCTCGCCCGGACCCTGACCCAGCTCCGAGAAGGCCTCCTTTCCGAGGACTAGGCGTGGGTCGGGCTACCGCTGGCGCGACTAAAGGAGCGCAGCGGGACTAGCGCCAGCGGTAGCCCGACCCGCGCCACGCCCACTCGATCGGGTGATTCCCGGCATGGGGCGAGAGGCCGGTACCCTCGGGTGATGCGTGCGGTCCTGGTGTTCAACCCGAAGGCGACGGCCACCAACGCCCGGGTCAGGGACGTCATCCGGCGCGCGCTGGAAAGCGACCTCAAGCTCGACGTCGTCGAGACCAAGCGGCGTGGCCATGCCATCGAGGTCGCGCGTGAGGCAGCCGCGGACGGCGTCGAGGTCGTCGTGGTCCTCGGCGGCGACGGCACCGTCAACGAGGTCGTCAACGGCCTCTACGGATCCGCGACCGAGCTCGCCGTCGTCCCCGGCGGCTCGACGAACGTGTTCGCCCGCGCGCTCGGCCTCTCCGGCAACCCGGTCGAGGCGACGAGCGAGATCCTGGACGCGCTGCGCACCGACCGCCGTCGCCGGGTCAACCTCGGACGCGCCAACGACCGGTACTTCACGTTCTGCGCGGGCGTCGGCATCGATGCCGAGGTCGTCCGCGTCGTCGAGCGGCACCGCCGCAACGGCCGACACGCCACCCCGAGCCTCTACGTCCGAAGCGCCGTCGCGCACTTCTTCACCGGCACGGAGCGCCGCGCGCCGTCCATCACGATCGAGCGCCCGGGCCACGAGCCCGAGCAGGGGCTGTTCAACGTCATCGTCGCGAACGGCGCCCCGTGGACGTACTTCGGCGAGCATCCGGTCGACCCGTGCCCGCTCGCGACCTTCGACGGCGGCCTCGACGTGCTCGCGCTGCGCCGGCTGCGGGTCGTGTCGACGTTGCGGATCGTGCGGCAGATGTTCGACAGCAAGCCGCGGATCGCGAGCCGCGCGGCGTTCCAGATCCACGACGCGGACGAGTTCACCGTGACGAGCGACCGGCCCCTCGCGTACCAGCTCGACGGCGACTACCTCGGCGAGATCGAGCAGGTGACGTTCCGCACCGTGCCGGACGCGCTCTCAGTCGTGGTCTAGGGCGTGTCTGGTGGATAGCAGCGCGCGTACGTCGTTCGTGATGACGCCGTCGACGCCGGCATCCTCGAGCTGACGCGCCAGGTCCACGTCGTCGACGGTCCAGCAGACGACCGCGCGGCCGTGCTCGTGCGCGAGGTCCACGACGTTCGGCGTCTCCAGTACGGCGCTCCAGTGCGGGTGGCACTCGTCGTGGCCCGCGTCGTCGACGTACGCGAGCGCTGCTTCGAGCGCCAGCCCTGGCGGGGTGAGGAAGGCCGTGCGCAGTCCCGCGTCCCGCGCCGCCTCGATCGCGTACCAGTCGAACGACGACACCGTCACGTCGTCGCCCTCGCGCTCGTGGAGCAGCTCGATGAGGAGCTTCGCCGTCGCCTCGGTCGGCGCGTCGAAGTCGGGCTCACCCGGCATGTTCTTGACTTCGAGGATCACCCGACCGCGCGCCGCGTCGAGCACCTCGGCGACCGTCGCGAGTCCGGTGACGTCCTCGGGCAGCGGGTCGTGGCTCAGCACGAGCAGGCCGTCGGCGGTGCGACGCACGTCGACCTCCACGCCGTACGCCCCCGCGTCGAACGCCGCGGCGACTCCCGCGACGGAGTTCTCCGGGAGCGTCGCGGGCGAGCCGCGATGGCCGTAGACGTTCACGTGGCGCGCAGCACGAGGACCGCGACGTCGTCGGGCGTGCGCCCGCCGGTGAACGCGAGGACGGCCGCCTCGATCTCTCCGGCGACGTCGGCAGCGGGGTTGCCCGCGGTGCGTTGGAGCACGGCCAGCAGTCTGCCCTCGTCGAAGAACGCCGTCTCGCGCGGCACGCCGTCCCAGGTCCGCGCCCGGCGCGCTTCGAGCACCCCGTCGGTCACGCCGACGAAGGCGTCGCCCGGCCGCAGGAGCACCTCGACCGGCTCGATGCCGTGCGGCGGCACCGAGCCGAGCAGCCCGCCGGTCGTCGCGACGTGCTCGACCGTGCCGCCCGCGCGGACGACGTACGGCGGCGGGTGGCCCGCGCCGACGACGGACAGCCGCACGCCGTGCGCCGCCCGCGCGATCGAGCCGTACAGCAGCGTGCAGAACACTTCGTCGTCGCCGCCCGCGACGATCGCCTCGCGGACCGCCTGCACGACGGCAGCCGGGCCGCTGACATACGGCGCCACCGCCCGCGCGGTGTGCCGGACGACCGCCGTGATCGCGGCTGCGCGCGGGCCGCTGCCCACGACGTCGCCGAGGACGAACGCCCACTCGTCGCCGACGGCGAAGCAGTCGTAGAAGTCGCCGCCGACGTCGACGCCCGCGTGCGCCGGCCGGTACCGCGCACCGAGGTCGAGCCCCGGCACGTCCGGCAGCCTCGGCGGCAGCAGGCTGCGCTGCAACGTCTCGGCGAGCGCGGTGCGCGCCGCGAACAGCCGCGCGTTGTCGACCGCGCTGCCCGCGCGCGCGGCGAGGTCGACCGCGAGCGCGAGGTCGTCGTCGGAGAACGACTCCGCGCCGCTCGGACGCGCGACGTAGAGGAGTCCGATGGTCCGCCCGCGCGCCGTGAGCGGCACGACCATCGCCGGGCCGATGTCGGCAGCGAACCGCCGGGGCTCGCCGCTACGCAGCACGTCCCACCCGGCGGTACCGGCATCGAAGGCCGGCGGGTCTGCACCATCGATCGCCACCCGCTCGATGCGGCCGTCGTTCGCGACCAGGTCGATGACGACCGTGGGAGCGAACCCGTCGACCAGCAGCGCGACGACGCGCTGCAGTGTCGTCTCGTAGTCGAGCGTGGTGTTGAGCACGTGGCTCGCCTCGGCGAGGAACGCCACCCGCCCGCTCGCCGCGCGCTCCGCCTCGTACAGCCGCGCCCGGTCGAGGACCTGCGCGCACACGTTGGCGAGCGCGGCGAGGAAGTCGCGCTCCCCCGCGCCGAACTCCCGCTCCTCGGGAAACCCGAACGACAGGCACCCGATCGCGCGGTCGTCGACGAGCAGCGGCACGACCGCCTGCGCCTCCATCGCGGTCGGGGTCCCGACGAGCGCGGGCCAGCGTTCGTCCCTGTCGGCGCGGGAGCGCAGGTAGATCGCGCGGCCGGAGCGCACGACCGCCGAGCCCGGCACGTCGGCGTCGAGCGGGATCTCGGCGAACGTCACGTCCGTCCCCGGCGTGGCGCCGTGGGCGCCGGCGTAGCGGAGGACGTTGGGGGCCCGGGCGAGCAGC
>CBQZLL010000283.1:0-3729 GCA_967749945.1 uncultured Frankiaceae bacterium | reverse complement strand
TCGTGCCGAGGATCGTCTGCCGTCCCCACGGGATCGCGAACATGCTCCGCCCGTCGCCGTGCCGCGACGGCATGAGGATGCTCGCCTGTGTCAGCGGGATGCGCGCGTGCGGTACGACGAGATGGACGCCCTTGCTCGGCCGCACCATCGCCCGATGCGAGGGGTCCTCCTGCGCGAGCAGTGTGTCGACCCACACGCCGGTCGCGTTGACGACGTGCCGCGCGCGGATGTCGTACGTCCCGCCGCCGAGCCGGTCGCGAACCGTTGCGCCGCAGGCCTTTCCGCCCGGGTCGAACAGCAGCGACACGGCCTCCGCGTAGGTGAGGACGGTCGCGCCGAAGCGCCGCGCGGCGATGACGTTGGCGAGGACGAGGCGTGCGTCGTCGGTGGCGCAGTCGCCGTAGACGTACGCGCGGAGCAGGCCGGTCCCCGCGAGCGCGGGGGCCTGCTCGATCGCCTCCTCGGCGGAGACCTTCTCGTGGCGGCGGACGTTGTGGAACCCGGCGAGCACGTCGTACGTCGTGAGCCCGAGCCCGACGAGCCGGACCCGCGCGGTGTCCGGGAAGATCGGGTAGATGAACTCCATCGGGCGGACGAGGTGCGGTGCGAGGCGCTGGAGCAGCTCGCGTTCGGCGACGCCTTCGTAGACGAGGCCGAAGTCGTAGCTCTCCAGGTACCGCAAGCCGCCGTGGATGAGCTTGCTGGACTTGCTCGACGTGCCGCTCGCCAGGTCGCCCCGGTCGATCGCCGCGACGGTGAGCCCGCGCGACGCGGCGTCGAGCGCGACGCCCGCGCCGGTCGCGCCGACACCGACGACGAGGACGTCGAGCACCTCGGCGCCGGTGTCCCCGATGTCGGCCGCGCGGTGCGCGACGGAGAACGTTCTCACGGCTCCATCGTCGCGCATGCGCGGTCGAGCGCCGCGAGCAGGCGGTTCAGCGGGGCGTCGAGACCCCACCGGTCGGAGAGCGCGACGAGGCGTCCGGGGTCGCGTGGCGCGGCGCAGAGCTCGTCGTCGAACTCGGGGAGGGGAACATCCCGCGCGACGAGGACGACGACCCGTGCTGCATCGACGTAATCCTTGTGCGCCAGCACTTTAGGCGGTCCGTCGGGGCCGAGCATCGCGTCGACGGAACCGTACCTGGTGACCAGGGCGGCGGCGGTCTTCTCGCCGATCCCCGGTACGCCGGGGAGGCCGTCGGACGGGTCGCCGCGGAGCAGCGCGAAGTCGGCGTACGCGCGTCCGGGGATGCCGTACTTCTCGTGCACCACGGTCTCGTCGAAGACGGCGAGGTTGCCGAGACCCTTCTGCGTGTACGCGACGCGGACGCCGCGCGCGTCGTCGACGAGCTGGAACAGGTCGCGGTCGCCGGTGACGATCTCGACGGGATCAGGGGAGCGGGTCGCGAGCGTTCCGATGACGTCATCGGCCTCGTAGCCGGTCGCGCCGACGACGGGGATGCCGACCGCGCCGAGCACGTCCTCGATGACGGGCACCTGCGCGGCGAGGAGGTCGGGGACGTTCTCCTCGTTGGCGACGAGGACGCGGTGCGCCTTGTACGACGGGATGAGCGCGACGCGGAACTCCGGGCGCCAGTCGTGGTCCATCGCCGCGACGAGGTGCGTGGGCCGCCGGTCGTCGACCAGCCGGGCGACCATGTCGACGAGACCGCGGACGGCGTTCACCGGCTCGCCGCGCGGGGATCGCACCGAGTCCGGAACGCCGTAGAACGCCCGAAAGTACAGCGAGGGCGTGTCCAGCAACATCCGCAACCGGGTCACGGACGAATGCTCTCGCAGATGGCTCACCACCTTCGGGAGGCACCGTGGAAGAGATCGACAACGGCCGGCGGCTCGCGCTCGGCCTCGGGATCGCGTACGTGCTCGTCGGCGTGCTCGGGTTCTTCGTCACCGGGTTCGGCGACTTCGCCGCGCAGACCGGCGACAAGCTGCTCGGCGTGTTCGAGATCAACCCGCTGCACAACGTCGTGCACCTGCTCGTCGGGTTCGGCGGCCTGGCGCTGTGGCGCCGCCGGGAGACGGCGCGGGCGTACGGCGCGGCGCTGGTCGCGGCGTACGGCGTGACGTTCCTCTACGGCCTCGCTGTCTCCGGGGAGGACTCGGCCGGGAACTTCCTCTCGCTGAACGCCGCCGACAACGGCCTGCACCTCATCAGCGCCGTCGCCGGCGCGGTGATCCTGGCGCTGCTCGCGCGGAGGAGCCCCACTACGCTGACGGCATGACGCTGTACCCCTCCGACCGGCTGGGCCGGGCGGCCGAGGCGGCGGCGGCCGCCGGGCTCGACGCGCTCCTCGTCACGCCCGGCGCCGATCTGCGCTACCTGACCGGCTACGACGCCCTGCCGCTGGAGCGGCTGACCTGTCTCGTCGTCCCGCGGGGCGGCCCGGCGACGCTGGTCGTCCCGACGCTGGAACGCCCGCGCGCGCTCGCATCTCCAGCCGGAGCGCTCGGCATCGAGATCGTCGGGTGGGACGAGACGGAGGATCCGTACGCGATCACCGCGTCGCTCGCCGGCGACGCGGAGACCGTCGGCATCTCGGACCACACCTGGGTGCTGCATGGCCTGCGGTGGCGCGACGCGCTGCCGGGCGTACGGCACGAGCTCGCGGGTACCGCGCTGCGCGCGTTGCGCATCCGCAAGACGCCCGAGGAGATCGCGGCGCTGCGCGAGTCGGCGCGGATCATCGACGACGTGCAGCGCCAGATCCAGACCTGGCGACTCGCGGGCCGGACCGAGCAGGACGTCGGCCGCGACATCGCCGACGCGATCCTCACCGGCGGGAACGTCCGGGTGAACTTCGTCATCGTCGGCTCGGGTCCGAACGGCGCCTCGCCCCACCACGACACGGGTCCGCGCGTCATCGAGCGCGGCGACGCGGTCGTGTTCGACGTCGGCGGGACGACGCCCGACGGGTACTGCTCCGACATCACGCGCACGTACGTCGTCGGGGAGGTGCCGGACGGGTTCGACAAGCTCTACGCCGTGCTCCAGGAGGCCCAGGCCGCGGCATGCGACGCGGTCAAGCCAGGCATCACCGCGGAGGCGCTCGACGCGGTCGCTCGCGACGTCATCACGGACGCCGGGTTCGGCGAGTACTTCATCCACCGTACGGGCCACGGCATCGGGCTGGAGGAGCACGAGGACCCGTACGTCGTCGCGGGCAACACCGAGACCATCGAGCCCGGCATGGCGTTCTCGGTCGAGCCCGGCCTCTACCTGCCCGGCCGCCACGGCGCGCGGATCGAGGACATCGTCGTGTGCACCGACGACGGCGGCGAACGCCTCAACCTCGTCACCCGCGACCTGCTCGTCCTGGACGCGTGATGGTCGACCGCACGCTCCCCACCTCCGAGGCCGGGGCGTTGCTCGACCTGGTCCGCGACCTCGCGGCCAAGGAGGTCGCGCCGCGCGCTGCCGACTTCGAGGAACGCGCCGAGTTCCCGCGCGACGTGTTCCGCACGCTGGGCCGCGCGGGCCTGCTCGGGCTGCCGTACCCGGAGCAGTACGGCGGCGCGGCGCAGCCGTACGAGGTCTACCTGCAGTGCCTCGAAGAGCTGGCCGCCGCGTGGCTCGCGGTCGGGCTCGGCATCAGCGTGCACACGCTGGCCTGCTATCCGGTCGCGACGTACGGCACCGAGGAGCAGCGCGCGAAGTGGCTGCCGGAGATGCTCGGGGGCGAGCTGCTCGGCGCGTACTGCCTCTCCGAG
>CBQZLL010000282.1:0-3736 GCA_967749945.1 uncultured Frankiaceae bacterium | reverse complement strand
CGAGGAACATCCCCACGACCATCCCGCCGTTGATCCGGTCGAGTGCCGGCAGGGAGACGACGGCGCCGACGCGCAACGGCGTTGCTCCCGTCGACGCATCGATGGTCACCTCGTCGCCCGGCTCGGCGCGGAGGCGGCGGGCGAGGCTGCGACTGAGGACGATGTCGCCGCCGTCCTCGGACAGGTCGGCCGCGTCCATCGACGGCATCGCGTCCTGTGGCAGGACGCCGGCGGAGTCGGGAGAGCCGGCGAGCACGAACACCCCGGCCTCGTGGTCGCCGGTCGACGCCGTGGAGCGCACCACCAGCAGGGGCGCCGCGGTCTGCACGCGGGGATCAGCCGCCAGCTGCGCGGCCAGCTCCTCGGGGAGACCGCCGGACGAGGCCGGCGTGACCTGCAGCAGGCCGGGACCGTCGAACAGCGCGGCGGTGTCGCGCGCCGCGGACGCGACCTGCATGTTGAGCGACAAGATGCTGAACAGGAACGCGACGCCGACGGCGACGCCACCCGCCGTCACGCAGCTGCGCAGCGGCCGATCGGCGAGGCGGCGCCATGCGAGGATTCGCACGAGGGTCACCGCGCCACGCCCACGACGTCGTCGGCCGACGGGACCACGGCGCCGTCGCGGAGGCGCACGACGCGATCGGCGTAGGCCGCGGCGGGGGCGTGGTGGGTGATGAGCAGGACGGCGTGACCGTCGTCGGCGGCAGCACGCAGGAGGCGGAGCACGTCCTCGCCGGCGAGGGAGTCGAGCGATCCGGTCGGCTCGTCGGCGAGCACCACGGCTGGCTTCGTCACGAGCGCGCGGGCGACGGCCACTCGCTGCTGCTCACCGCCCGACAGCTCGCCCGGACGATGCTTGGCCCGTTCGGACAGCCCGACACGCGCGAGTGCCTCGTCGGCCAGCGCGAACGCGTCACGTCGACCATCGAGGAGGAGCGGGAAGGCGACGTTCTCGCGCGCGCTCAGGAGCGGGAACAGGTTGAAGAACTGCAGGACGAACCCGATGCGTCGGCGGCGCAGATGCGCGAGCGCCTCCTCGTTCAGCTCAGCGAGCGTCGCACCCTCGATCACGACCTCACCGCTGTCGGGTCGATCGAGGCCGCCGACAAGGTGCAGCAGCGTCGACTTGCCCGAGCCGGACGGGCCCATGATGGCCACGAACTCGCCGGCGGCGATCGACAGATCGACGCCGCGGAGCGCGTGGACCGCGTCGGGTCCGCTCCCGTACACGCGACTCAATCCGCGGGCCTCCACGGCACGGGGGGTGGTGATCACTGGTGCCCCCTTGTCGCCATGACCACTGCGATCGGTCCGCCGGGTGCGTTCGAGGACCCGCGGTGACATTGGAGCTCGCTCGTTTCTCGCTCGCTCATTGCCGCAGCTCCTTCCCGAGGCGCGCCACGCGCGCCAACGTCAGATCGATCCAACGAACATCCGCGTCGAGGTGCAGCAGCGCGAAGTCCGCTCGCACTACGCCGGCGAGGTCGGCGCGTTCCTTCTCCCGCGTCAGCGCGCGCATCGCTGCGACGTGCTGATCGCGCTGCGCATCGAGCACGGCCTGCGCCGAACGACCCGACGACAGCGCGACGACCACCTTGGCGAACACCACGCTCTGCAAATACGGCTCCGGCGGCTCCGGCGTCGACAGCCACCGCTCCAGCTCGGCGACGCCTGCCGTCGTGATCGCGTACAGGCGCCGCTCCGGACCCGGACCCTGCTCCCCACCGACCTCGTCCACGCGACCGTCCCGCTCCAGCCGGCCCAACGTCGAATACACCTGACCCGAGCGAAGCGGCCGACCTCCCGCGAACCGCTCGTCGAACGACCGTCGCAGCTCGTACCCGTGCTTCCGTCGCTCCTCGAGCAACCCCAACAACCCATGCGCGACCAGGCTCACGAGGCGACACTAACCACCAAGTGGCTAGATGAGAGAATCGGTCGGAACCGAACTTCGGCGGAGCAGCAACGACGTCGGGCGAACGGTCAGCCGTGCGGCGATCCGAACGCGCGCTCTCGAGAACGCGTCGAGACGAGTTCAGCCGGGTGTCCGACGTCGGCGCGTCGCGAGCGCGTTCGCACGCAATGCATCCGGCGACTCGGTGGTCTGCCGCCATGATGGCCGACGTGGAGAAGGTCGAGGTCGTCGTCGCCCATGAGGAGCGCGCGACCCTGCGCGTCGGCGATGTGTTCGTGAAGATCGACGCTGATCAGACGCGCATCGACGTCGAGGTCGAGGCGATGGCGATGGCACCGGTCCCGACGCCTCAGATCCTGTGGCGGAAGCCGCCGGTTCTCGCCCTCGCCGCCGTCCGGGGGACGGCACTCGGCCGCCTCGAGGTGCCCTCGACCGCGTCGCCGGCCGCGTGGGCCGCGGCGGGCGCGGCCGTCCGGACGCTGCACGACGCGCCGCTGCCGCCACGGCGCGGTCGGAGCGTCGACGAGCTCGCGACGCGGCTCGACAGCGAGTGCGAATGGCTCGTGATCAACGACGTCCTTCCCGCCGACGTCGTCGCGCGCAACCGCCGGCTCGCCGAGACTGCGCTCCGGCCGTGGACACCGGCGTTCATCCACGGCGATCTGCAGATCGTCCACGTCTTCGTCGACGATGACGACGAGGTCACCGGCATCATCGACTGGTCCGAGGCGTCCCAGGGCGACCCGCTGTTCGACCTTGCCACCCTCACGCTCGCGCACGAGGAGCACCTCGACGACGTCATCGCCGGCTACGGCACCGACGTCGACCGCGACCTGATCCGGGCATGGTGGTCGTGGCGGTGCCTCGTCGTGGTCCGTTGGCTGGTCGAGGCCGGCTACGGCTCGCCGGAGGAGTTCCCCGAGATCGCCGTGCTGAGATCACAGCCGTGAGACACGGCAGGCGGTCGAGCGGGCCGCCGGCGATGGTGCCGTCACAGATTCTGCTCAGCTCGCTCGGACCTGGGCGAGCCGCTTGACTGCGTAGCCGTCGGTCCCGCTGGGGTCCCAGCAGACAGCGGCTTCCCACGCGGCCGATGCTTGCGCGGCGATGTCATGCGCGTCGTCGTCGAGACCGGCGGCGTTGTGGGGCAGCACCAGGTCGAGGTCGGGGACGTCGACGTGCGACTCGTCCCAGTCGATCATCGCGACCCGGTCGGCGGTCACGCGGATGTTGCCCGGATTGGGGTCGCCGTGGACGACGCACTCCTGACGTCCGGTCAGCCGCGCCCACGCTGCTCGGCATCGAGCAACGCCCTCGGCCGGCATCGCGCCGAGGTCGACCTTCGTCCCGGTCTCGGCGTGCAGGAGGTCGGTCGAGGACCGCCAGCCCGGACGCTGCGGCCAGCCATGGGTCGACCGGTGCAGCTGGCGGAGCGTGTCGGCGACGCGACGCCAGTCGGCCTCCGTCTCTGGCGGCCCGCCCTCCACGTAGGTCATCACGACCAGGCCGTCGGCGAAGTCCCGGCCGTCGGTGGTCCGGATCGGCACCGGCACCGTCAGCCCTTCACGGTCGAGGTGTCGAAGCAGCCCGGTCTCCCACGCGAGGTCAGCGTCACTGCGGGCGCCGAGACGACCGACCGCGAGCTGCCCGTTGACGCGCACGCTCCACACCTCGTTGACGCCAACTCCGCCCGTGAGCGGTTCGATGCGAGCGACGTCGTCGCCCCACCGCTCGAGTGTCTCCCATCCCACCCGCCACATCCTCGCGGAGTTCCGAACGTCGCTCGCGTGCGAGGCCGCGCGCGCCAGGTCGACGGCT
>CBQZLL010000281.1:0-3788 GCA_967749945.1 uncultured Frankiaceae bacterium | reverse complement strand
GAGCTGTACGACGCGCCGGCCACCGAGTTCGTCGCGTCGTTCGTCGGCAGCCCGCCGATGAACCTGCTCCCGGCCGGCACGCCCGGCCTCCCCGCCCCGCCAGGCGCCGCGACGGTCGGCGTCCGGGCCGAGCACGTCCGCGTCGAGCCCGGCGACGACGTCACCGTGACGGCGGTCGAGGACCTCGGGCACGAGCAGCTCGCGGAGCTCGACGTCGCGGGCCGGGTCGTCCTGGCGCGGCTGCCCGCCGGGCACGCCGTTCGCCGCGGCGACCGGGTGTCGTGGCGCGCCGCCCCGGCGCGCGTGCACGCCTTCGGCCCGACCGGTCGGGCGATCCGGTGAGCGGGACGCGGTACGAGCACGGCCTGCGGCTGCTCGCGGCGCCGTTCGTCGTCGGTGTCGTCGCACTCGTGCTCGTACCGGCCGTGGTGACGTCCGTGTACGCGTTCACCGACTACGACGGCTTCTCCCCCGCGCGCTGGGCCGGGCTGGCGACGATCCGCCGCGTCCTCGCCGACCCCGAGCTGCACACGACGCTGCGCGCGACGGTGGCGTTCCTCGCGTTGGCCCTGCCGTTGCGGGTCGCGGGCAGCCTGGGGCTCGCGCTGCTCGCGAACGGTCGCGGCCGCCTCGCCGGCGCGACCCGGCTCGCCGTCTACACGCCCGCCGTCATCCCCGAACCCGCGACCGCGCTGGTCTGGCTCTGGATCGTCAACCCGCTGTACGGCCCGCTCGGCGCGGTCGTCCGCGCGTTCGGCGGCACGCCCGGCCCGGTGCTGCTCGACACGTGGGGCGCGCGGCTGACCATCGTCGCGGTCTCGGCGTTCGCGCTGGGCGAGGGGTTCCTCGTCGCGCTCGCCGCGCGGCGGGAGGTGTCGCCGACGCTGTACGACGCCGCGCGGGTCGAGGGCGCGGGGTCGTGGGCGCAGTTCCGGCGGGTGACGTTGCCGCTGCTGTCGCCGACGCTGTCGCTGCTGCTCGCGCGCGACCTGCTGACCAGCATGCACGCCGCACTCGTGCCGACCCTGCTACTGACCCGCGGGGGGCCACTCGGCGCGACGAAGACCCTGCCCGCACTCGTCTACGAACGCGGCTTCCGTGAGTCGGAACTCGCCGATGGCGCCGTACTCGCGCTGCTGCTCATGCTCGCCGGCGTCACGCTGCTCGGCGCCGCCCTGGTCGCCCGGAGACTGTTGCGCGGCACGTCGCGGCAGTAGGGACTGGCGAAACGGGCCGCGGCCGAGCCGCGAGAGGCCGGCGCCGTCCCCGTCCACATTTCGTGGTGGCACGCGAGTCGCCGCGGCGTACGGCTCGCCCGGCCCGGGCGTCCGTAGGGTGTGGGTCATGCACCTCCCCGTCATGCCGCCGGTCAAGCCAATGCTCGCCAAGTCCGCGCCGCTCGACAAAGCGCTCGACCTCGTCCGCGGCGGCGGCGGCCTGGTCGAGCCGAAGTGGGACGGGTTCACTTCGTCGCGGCTGTCCACAGGCCGCGACCGGAAGTCCCCGCAGCCGGAAATCGTCAGGGACAATGCGCACGTGCCCCGGATCTGCGCCTTCTACGGCATCGTCATCTGGATGTACTACGACGACCACAACCCGCCGCACTTCCACGCGACGTACGGCGAGCATGAGGCGATCATCGAGATCTCGACCTGGCGCGTCCTGCGTGGCTCGCTGCCTGCGCGGGCGCTTCGACTCGTCGAGGAATGGGCGTCCGCGCACCCGACCGAGTTGACCGAGGACTGGGACCGCGCCAGGAGTGGTCGGCCTCTCGAACCGATCGCTCCCCTGTCCTAGACTCGTGATCATGTCAACGATCGTCCACGTCACCGATGTCGAGGCCTTGGGTCACTACCGGCTCCGTGTCACGTTCGATGATGGTCTCGTCCGCGACGTCGATCTTGGGTACCTCCGCGAGCGCGGACCGATCTTCGAACCGCTCAAAGACCCGGAGTTCTTCGCTCGCGTCGCCGTCGACCCGGAGGCCCACACGGTCGTCTGGCCGAACGGCGCCGACCTCGATCCGCTGGTCCTTCACGGCGACTTCGAGCCCGCCAACCGTCAGATCGCGTAACGCCAGCGCCGGTCGCCAAAGGGGCCCGCGACTGTCTCCCCTGCTTCCGCCGGCGCTGTGGTCGCCCACGGCTCACGGGCGACATGCGACAAGCCTCAGCACAGGAACAGCCGCCAAGTCAGGGCCCGAGCTCGGACTGCATCTCGGCGTACAGGTCGAGGATGGTGAGCACCCCTCCGCCGATCAGACCTGCTGCGCCGTGGAACTGCCCGGCCATTGCGACGACGTCGATGTGCGACGACCCGGCCGCGGGGCCGAAACGTCAGCGCCCGTCTGCTTGTCCCACGTCGTGGAGTAGTTCGAGGCCTTGGCGGTACGACGTGATCATCGGCATGAGGTGCCCGTCGTTCGGACCGTGCTCCACCCAATGCTCGACCAGGGTGTCGGCGGCCGAGACGTACCCGAAGCCGAGCCACGCGTCGTCCTCGTGTCCGTACTGGACCGCGTTGTGCCTGAAGTCGCCACCGGGGCCGACAGGGCGGAAAGGAGTGGTCGTCACCCGGACATGATCGCTGCTCCGTCGACGTGTTTCGGTCCGCCGCCGCGACGGCCGCGGCCAACGAGCGTCAGGCAAGATGTCTGCCATGGACCTGCCCGTGATGCCTCCGGTGAAGCCGATGCTCTGCAAGAGCGGCACCCTGGAACAAGCGCTCACGATGGTGCGAGAGGGACACGCCCAATTAGAACCGAAGTGGGACGGGTTCCGCTGCATCGTGTTCCGCGACGGCGACGAGGTGGAGCTCGGCTCGCGGAACGAGCGACCGCTGACCCGCTACTTCCCCGAGGTCGTCGACGCCGTACGTGCGTCACTGCCCGCGCGGTGCGTCGTCGACGGCGAGATCGTCATCGCGACGCCCGGCGGCCTCGACTTCGAGGCGTTGCAGCAACGCATCCACCCAGCCGACTCGCGGGTGCGTCGCCTCGCCGCCGAGACGCCCGCGTCGTACGTCGCGTTCGACCTGCTCGCGCTCGGGTCCGAGGATCTGCGGCCGCTGCCGTTCGGCACCCGGCGGGAGCGGCTCGAAGCGGCCCTCGCCGGTGCCGTACCGCCGGTCCATGTCACGCCGGTGACGGACGACGAGAAGCTCGCGGAGGACTGGTTCAGCCGGTTCGAGGGCGCGGGGCTCGACGGGCTCGTCGCCAAGCCGCGCGACCTGCCGTACCGCGAGGACGAACGCGTGATGGTCAAGATCAAGCACTCGCGGACGGCGGACGTCGTGCTGGCCGGGTTCCGCTGGCACAAAACCGGGCCGATCATCGGATCGCTGCTGCTCGGCCTCTACGACGACGAAGGCGTCCTGCACCACGTCGGCGTCGCGGCGTCGTTCACGACGGTCCGACGGCGCGAGCTCGTCGACGAGCTGGCCCCGCTGCGGGAGAACGCCCTCGACGGCCACCCCTGGGCTTCGTGGGCCTCGCCGACCGACGAGACGGGGCGGATGCCCGGCGCGGTCTCCCGGTGGAACGCGAAGAAGGACCTGTCCTGGGAGCCGCTGCGGCCCGAGCGGGTGCTCGAAGTGACGTACGAGCACATGGAGGGGACCCGGTTCCGGCACACCGCGCAGTTCCAGCGCTGGCGGCCCGACCGCGACCCGGAGTCGTGCACGTACGAGCAGCTCGACGTGGTGGCGCCGTACGAGTTGGCCTCGATCTTCGGGACCTAGTAGGGCTTGGCGAAACGCTCGTCGCGGCGTGCTTCGCCAGCCCACATCTC
>CBQZLL010000280.1:0-3790 GCA_967749945.1 uncultured Frankiaceae bacterium | reverse complement strand
GCGTCGCGCCCGGCACGACGACGAGCCCGCGTTCGGCCAGGACATGCTCGTACGCCACGCGGTTCAGGTCGAGCACGACGTCGTCGCGCCCGCCGACGATGAGCAACGTCGCCGCCCGCACCCGCTCGATGTCGTCGCCCGCGAGGTCGGGCCGTCCACCGCGGGACACGATCGCGCGGACGTTGTCCGGATGGCGGGCCGCGGCGACGAGCGCGGCGGCCGCGCCCGTGCTCGCTCCGAAGTAGCCCAGCGCGAGGTCGCGCGTCCCCGGCTCGTCCGCGACCCACGACGCGGCCGCGGCGAGGCGTCCGGCCAGCAGGCCGATGTCGAAGCGCAGCTGCCGGGTGACCGCGTCGACGTCCTCCTCGTCGGGCGTGAGCAGGTCCAGGAGCAAGGTTCCGAGCGCCCGATGGTTCAGCCCCGCGGACACGGCCCGGTTGCGCGGGCTGAGACGGCTGCTGCCACTGCCGTGCGCGAACACGACGAGACCTGTCGCGCCGTCGGGGACGACGAGGTCGCCGTCGACGGCGGTGCCGCCGGCGGGGATGCGTACTGCCTGCGCGACGCTCATGCCGGTCACCTCCTCGCGATCGCGGCGTCGAGGAGCGCCAGCACCTCGTCGTCGCTCGTCTGGCCGAATGTCTCGTAGAACTGTCCGACCGCAGCGAAGTCGCGCGGCGCCATGACGGACACGACGTCGTCCGCGATCGCCGCGAGCCTGCTCGCCGACTCCGGCGCGCAGACCGGGACGGCGAGGACGAGCCGCCGCGGCCGGTGCGCCCGCAACGCGTGCAACGCGGCCGTCGCGGTCACGCCCGTCGCCAGGCCGTCGTCGACGAGGACGACCTCCCGCCCGGCGAGGTCGGGCAGCGCGCGGGTGCCGCGGTAGCGGTGCACACGGCGGTCCAGCTCATGGCGTTCCAACGCGACGAGCCGGTCCCACGTCTCGTGGCCGAGGCCCATCGCCCGGACGGCGACTTCGTTGGCGACGACCGCGCCGCCCTCGGCGAGGGCGCCGATGCCGTACTCCGGCTGCCCTGGCGCGCCGATCTTGCGCGCGACGAACACGTCGAACGGCGCGTCGAGCGCGGCGGCGACCTCGGCCGCGACGGGCACGCCGCCGCGGGGCAGCGCGAGGACGACCGGGTCGACGAGGCCGAGCGGCCGCAGCCGTTCGGCGAGCCGCCGCCCGCCCTCGGCACGGTCCCGGAACCGCATGGCCACATCGTCGTCCTACCCGACTCGACGGGACAATGCCGCCCGTGGCCGTCCGAGTCTGCTTCGTCTGCCTGGGCAACATCTGCCGGTCGCCGATGGCCGAGGTGGTGTTCCGGCGGCTCGTCGCGGACGCCGGGCTCGACGACGGCGTCGAGGTCGCCAGCGCGGGCACCGGTGGCTGGCACGTCGGCAACGGCGCCGACCGGCGGGCCGTCGCGGCGCTCGCCGGACGCGGTTACGACGGGAGCGCGCATCGCGCGCGGCAGTTCGGTCGCGACTGGTTCGACCGCTTCGACCTCGTCGTCGCGCTCGACCGCGACAACGAGCGCGCGCTCCGGTCGCTCGCGTCCGGGGTGGCGGGCGCGGCGGCAAAGATCCGGCTGCTGCGGTCGTACGGCGACGCCGACGGCGGCGACGTACCCGACCCCTACCACGGCGACCACGACGGCTTCGAGCACGTCCTCGACCTCGTCGAGGAGTCGTGCCGCGGCCTGCTCGCCGAGGTGCGCGGGTCGTGGTGAGCGTCTTCACCAAGACCCGACCGGACGCGCCGCCCGGCTTCTTCGCCGCCGAGGCGGCGGGGCTGGCGTGGCTGCGCGAGGCGGGCGGGGTCCGCGTACCCGAGGTCGTCGAGGTTCGTGCCGACGCGATCCTCGTCGAGTGGATCCCGCCCGGGTCGCCGACCGCCGCGGCAGCGGACGAGGTCGGGCGCGCGCTCGCGGCGACGCACGCGGCGGGCGCCGGGGCATTCGGCGGTCCGGCGCCGGGGTGGATCGGCGTCCTGCCGCTCGACAACACCGAGGCCGACGCCTGGCCGGACTGGTACACCGAGCGGCGGCTGCTGCCGTACGTCCGGCTCGCCGTCGACCGCGGCGCGCTCACGCGCGACGACCGGGCGGCTGTCGAGGCCGTCGTGGCGCGGATCGGATCGCTCGCCGGGCCGCCCGAGCTGCCCGGCCGGCTGCACGGCGACCTCTGGAGCGGCAACGTGCTGTGGTCGGCCGGCGGGCCCGCGTACGTCGTCGACCCGGCGGCGCACGGCGGCCACCGGGAGACCGACCTGGCGATGCTCGCGCTGTTCGGCACGCCGTTCCTCGACCGGATCCTCGCGGCGTACGACGAGGTGTCGCCGCTCGCCGACGGGTGGCGCGACCGCGTGGCGTTGCACCAGCTCCACCCGTTGCTCGTGCACGCGGCGACGTTCGGCGGTGGCTACGGCGCGCGGGCGGGCGCGGCCGCGCGCGCCGCGGTGCGCGGCTGAGCGTTTACGACGCGCGAGGGTGATTGGTACCGTTCGTCTCCCATGAAAGCGCTTGTCCCCGCCGCCCTGGCCGCGAGCCTGCTCGCCGGCCCGGCGACCGCCCACGCCACGAGCGAGTGGCATCTCATGAGCGCCACGGGCGCGTGCGGCTTCCGTGTCGTCGACGACAACACCCAGGGCGCGCGCCTCGGCGGGCCGAACAACTGGTGGGGCATCGTCTACCTGGCCGCGGTGCGGCTCAACGGCTCGGACCTGCCGCCGGACATCACGATGTCGTGCGAACTGCGGATCAACGGCACGAGCGCGGGCACCGTGCTCGGCCCGACGACCGGATCCGGTGTCGTGTACGACGCGCTGCCGTTCGTGTTCTGGAGCCAACTCGGCAAGGTCGTCTCGTTGTGCGACCACATCACGGTGTGGGGCGAGACGACCGTCACCTGCACCGACGCAGCGGTCACCCAGGTCGAGCCGCAGACCGTCCACGACGCGACCGACCCGACCGTCGCCACGGTGAACGACGCTGTCGACGACGCCGTCGTCCTGCTCAACCCGACCCTCTGTCCTGGTATCGCGACGTTCGTCGCCCCGACCGTCGACGGGATCGGGCACCCGGAGCTGGTCTACGTCGACCCGGCGACGGGCGACGTGTTCGTCGGCGGGACGACGTCGTTGCAACGCGTCTGGGACTGCCCGCCGTACGGCGCGTGACGGACTACGTCGTGTACTCGCCGTTGATGCGGACGTACTCGTAGGAGAGGTCGCACCCCCAGACGACCGCGCTGCCGGGCCCGGCCTCGAGGTCGACGCCGATCTCGATCGTGGGCTGTGTCATGTAGTCGGCGAGCAGCTCGAGCGCGGTGTCGTCGGCGATGCGCGTGTCGTCGTAGACGACGACGTCGCCGAACGAGATCCGCAGCCGGTCGAGGTCGACGTCGGCGACGTCGGGACACTTGCCGATCGCCATGACGACCCGGCCCCAGTTGGGGTCCGCGCCGAACACCGCGGTCTTCACGAGCGGCGAGTTCGCGACCGAGCGCGCGACGGTCAGGGCGTCGGCGTCGGTGCTCGCGCCGGTGACGCGGACCTCGACGAGCTTCGTCACGCCCTCGCCGTCACGGACGACGTCCTGCGCGAGGAGGACGGCGAGCCGGGTGAGCTCGGCCGCGAACGCCGCGTCGTCCACCGGTCCGGCGGCGCCGTTCGCGAGGATGCCGACGGTGTCGCTGGTGCTCGTGTCGGTGTCGATGCTGATCCGGTTGAACGACCGGTCCACCGCGTCGCGCAGCATCGCGTCGAGCCGGGCCGGTGCGA
>CBQZLL010000279.1:0-3792 GCA_967749945.1 uncultured Frankiaceae bacterium | reverse complement strand
CGCCGCCACGCTCGCCCCGGGCACGCCGTCGCTCGCGGCGCCACCCGCGGGGGCGATCTCGTCGAACGTCTCGTACGTCACGACGCTCACGCAGGCCGCGGCCGCGATCTCCGTCAACTTCATCGGCGACACGATGTTCGTGTCCGGTATCGACGGAATCCAGAGCTACGACGTCTCGAACCCCGAGTCGCCGCAGCTGCTCGGCGTCCTCCCCATGTACATCTGGGAGAACGAGGACGTCGACGTCGACCCGGTGCGCAAGCTGCTGTTCATCAGCCGCGACCCGCGCGGCTTCACGTCGCCGGTCACGCCGGGCAGCACGTTCCCGTACGGCATGCTGCAGGTCATCGACGTGTCCATCCCGCACGCGATGGTGGAGATCTCGCAGATCCTGCTCGGCGCGGGCCACACGTCGACCTGCGTCGCCAAGTGCAAGTGGATCTGGACCGGCGGGCCCTTCACCAACACGCAGACCCAGGACACGTCGTGGCACGGCCGGCCGATCTTCTCGACCGACCTCACCGACCCGAAGAACCCGAAGGCCTGCCCGCACCCGATCAACCTCGGCAACAACGACGGCGTCACCGACTACTCGCACGACGTCCAGGTCGACGCGCGCGGCATCGCCTGGGTCAGCGCGATGGGCGGCGTCCGCGGCTTCTGGGTCACCGGCCGGCACCGCGACCCGGTCGACGGCAAGACGAAGACGGCGACCGGATGCGACCCGGTGCCGTACGCCGGCGGCGGTACGTCGCTCGGCCGCGGCAACGCGATCATGCACAACGCGTTCCGCGACGTGAACGCGAAGGTCGACGGCCGCCGCGGCGACGTGCTCTACGCCACCGAGGAGGACGTCACGTCCTCGTGCGACGCGGCCGGCCGGTTTGCCACCTACGACCTCAAGTCGTCGTACCAGGGCCAGGGGTTCAAGAACATCGCGAAGACGAAGTTCCGGATGAAGCAGCTCGCGACGTGGACGCCCGAAGGCCAGCCCGGCGCGACCGGCTGCGCGTCGGCGCACTACTTCACCGACCGCGGCGACCAGGTGCTCGCGTACGCGTTCTACGAGCAGGGCACCCGGTTCCTCGACGTGAGCGACCCGCGGCACCCGCGGCAGATCGGCTACTTCAGGCCGGACGACGCGTCGACCTGGGCGGCGTACTGGCACAAGGGCTACGTCTACATCGCGGACAACATCCGCGGCGTCGACATCGTGAAGTTCACCGGCAAGAGCCACGGCAAGGCGAAGACGCTCGTCGCGCCGCTGTTGCGTCGCGTGGCACCGCTGCCGTTCGCGCCGAGCCCGACGCTCGGCTGGCTCTGCCCGACCCGCCGCGGTCGGTAGGGCTCGGCCCCTCGGTCAGGGGATGATCGGCACCAGTTTGGTCGGGCCGCCGTAGAAGCAGTAGTCGCAGACCTCCGCGCGGTGCGCGTCGAGGTCGGCGCGCGGGAACGGCAGCGCGTCGAGGTACTCGAGGTGTGGCGCGCCCGACCCGTCGTCGGTCGGCGCCACCGAGTACGAGTACCGCGCGGCGTCGCGAGCGGGAGCCCGGGGCGTGGCTCGCAAGGCGGCGGAGGAGCCGATAGCGGTGTCCTATCGGCGACGACGACAACGCGGCGAGGCGCGGTCCGGGCCCCGCGCAGCAGCCGATGATCCGGGAGACACGCCCTAGTAGGGCTTGGCGAAACGGCCCGGATCGGTTCGGCCGTCCCAGAACTTCGTGATCTTGGCGAGGTTGTGCACCATATGCGTGCAGAACATCGCCAAGATCACGAGATGGAGGCTGGCGAGCCACGCCGCGACGAGCGTTTCGCAAGCCCTACTAGTGCCGTCACCGCGACGCTCCGACACGTCGCCCTGCTACGCCGTCAGGGCCTCCGCGATCTTGCGCGCGATGGTCTCGTCGGACAGGTAGCCCGCGATGCCGTGCGGGTTGTCCTTCGGGTTGTGCACGTCGCTGAGGTTCTCGATCTCGGCCGGGAACGTGTCGCGGTCGAGCCGGGCGTAGAGCGCGACCGGGTCGCGTTCGTCGGCGCCGTTGAACCAGTGCCGCACGCCGCGCGGCAGGCCGAGCGGTCGCGGCAGGTGCTGCTTCACGACGGGGATGCCGAGCGGCGAGCCGACGGTGACGTACAGCGGCACCGTGACGTGCTCGCCGAGGTCGTGCAGCAGCGAGTACGTCACGATCGACCCGAGCGAGTGCCCGACGACGACCGCCGTGTCGCCTTCGATGTGTGGCGCGATGATGTCGTTCACCGTCTTCGTCACGTCGGGTCGGGTCAGGTACGCCGCGACGTCGCGCACCAGTTCTTTGAGCGCGGTCTCGCCGAACCACGGGACGTGCTTGCCGAGCGCCCGCGCCGCGGCTTGCACCCAGCCCCAGTTCTGCGGGCCGCGTTCGACGTACGCGCCATCCGCTTCGGCCGCGATCTGCGCGTCCGAGACTCCCGCTCGCTCGACCAGCGCCAGCAGCAGCTCGGCCTGGACGTCGTCGGGCGCGTCGCCGTCGCCGCGCGCGACGTACTGGCCGGGCGGTGGCGTCTCGGTGAGCCTGTCGAGCTCGGCGCCGTAGAACGGCACGCGGATGTCGACCGTGTCGGCGAGCGGCGCGAGCCCCGCCGCCTCGATCCCGCGCCGCAACGCCGGGACCCACTCGGCGCGCAGTTGCTGCTCGGACTTCTCGCCCTGCGCCCGGCCGTGCACGAGTACGAGTCGCACTGTCCTCACCTCCGGGTCCGGCCGAGCGCGCGGATCGCGTCCCCGCTCAGCTCGGTGAACGTCGTCCACGGCGCCGACGCGAGTCGCGCCCGGCCGTAGTCGAACCACTGGTCCGCGTCGGGCAGCGAGTCGGCCAGCGCCCAGCCGCGCGTCATCAACGGGAACGTCGGGACGACCGGTACGTCCTCGACCGCCTCGGCGAGCAACGCGACGTCGTACGGCACGACCTCGAGCTTGTCGAGGCAGCGGCCGAGGACGGCGCGGACGTCGTCGTCGCGGCCCGCGCGGTCGTACGCGTAGGCCGCGAGCACCGCCATCGTCGGGTTGCCGCGGTCGAGGAGGGCGCGCGTCTCGTCGTCGTCGACGAAGCCGCGCCGGCCGGTCTGCACCGCGGCGGCGGCGTGCGCGAGGACGAGGCGGTCGCGTTCGACGTCGCCGCGGATCTCGATGAACGCAACGTGCTCCGCGCCGTTCGGGCCCATGGTGACCGTCGTGACGTAACCGGGCAGCAGCGCGGTCGCGGTCCACACCGGACCGCGCTCGAGGCCGACCTCGAGGAACGCGGGCGACGGGTGCAGCTTGTACGCGCGGACGTGCATCGCGCCGTCCTCCGAGAACGCGTCCATCGGTTGCCGGTCGACGTACGCCGACAGGATCGGCGCGCCCACGACCGACGCGCCGATGGTGGTCTCGAAGTGCGACCGGCCCGGTTGCGCGGCGATGCGTTCGGCGACCGAGGCGACGAGCTCGCGCCGGTCCGAGTCGTCGCGCATCGTCGACGGAGCGGCCGCGACCGGTGGCGCGACCGACCGGGGCGGGCCCGCGGCGGCCTGCTGCTCGGGCAGCCACGCGATGACGTTCGGCTCCCAGTCGGAGCCGGGGATGCAGTCGGGGGTCTGCGTCACCTTGATCTCGCGCGACGACCGGTCGCGCACCGCGTCGTACAGGAACTCCCCGAGCGGGTCGGCGAGCACCGCGCGAGGCGACTGCCCGCCCTGCACGTCGCTGACCGCGCGCGGCTCGTGGCCCCACAGCGCCGAGACAAGGCAGTCGGTGAAGATGCCGAACATCGC
>CBQZLL010000278.1:0-3793 GCA_967749945.1 uncultured Frankiaceae bacterium | reverse complement strand
GTGTAGCCGTGCCGCGCGAGGTGGACGCCGATCGACGCGGCCGCGCTGACCGACCACTCGAACGACGACCCGGGCCCGTCGCCGTAGTGCGCTGTCGCGCGGGTGTCGAGGATGAGCGTCGCGCGGCTCTGCCACGGCTGCTCCTCGCGCCGCACCATGAGCTCGCCGGTGCGCGCGGTCGACTTCCAGTGCACCTTGCGGAGGTCGTCGCCGTAGCGGTACTCGCGGGTCGACGCGTCGTCCTCGCCGGCGCTCGCAACCTGCCGCGCCTGGGTGTCGCCGCCGCCCGCCCACTCACCGCCGAGTCCGGTGACCGGGAGCTGCGAGACGACCGGCGTGACGACGAGCTGGTCGACCGAGCTGAACGACCGGGTCAGCTCGCACAGCCCGAACGGGTCGGCCATCCGGATCGTCAGCGGTCCGACGCGGAACTTGCCGCGCACGTCGGAGCGGACGCTGTACGCGACCTCGCGCCGGCCGGTGGCCTCGACCCGGTCCAGGACGAAGCGCGGCTTCGCGCCGAGCGTGTACGACAGCGAGTCCTCGGCGAACAGCAACGAGGTGGGCAGGCGCGAGACGTTCTCCAACCGGAGCCGGACCTGCGCGACGTGACCGACGGGCAACCGCCCGGGCACCAACGTCCGCGTGCACGACAACCGGTAGCGGGAACGGCTGACGTAGACGGCCGCGAGCAACGGCAGCGCGACGAGGAACACGCCGATCTGGAACACCGGCCGCTGTCCGATGACGAACGCCCCGACCAGGCAGGCGAGCCCCGCGGCGATGAACGACCGGCCGCGGACCGTGAGCCCTCGCAGTGGCTCGAGCACGTTAGGCCGTGTCTCTCGGATCGAACGACCTGCTGCGCGGCGCCCAGCCCACGCGGCGCCGCGTTGTCCTCGTCGCCGATAGCTCCGCTATCGACTCCTCGTCCGCCTTGCGACGCGCGTCCTGGACTGCCGCTCGCGGCGGTCGCGATCCGAGAGACACGGCCTACCGTCCGGGGTTCGGTACCGGGACGCGGTCGACGATCTCGGCGACGACGAGCTCGGTGTCGCGGCGCGCGATCTGCGCCTCTGCGGTGGGCAGGAGGCGGTGCGCGAGCACGGGCTCGGCGAGCGCCTGGACGTCGTCGGGGAGGACGAAGTCGCGACCGTCGGTGGCGGCGTACGCGCGGGCCGCGCGAAGCAGGTGCAGCGCCGCGCGCGGCGAGGCGCCGAGCCGCAGGTCGGGGTGCGTGCGGGTCGCGGTGGCGAGGTCGATGACGTACTTCTTCACCGCCTCGGCGACGTGCACGGTCCGCGTCGCGGCGATCATCTCGTTCACCGTCTCGGCGTCGGACACCGGCGCAAGTGCGTCGAGCGGGTCGCCCATGCCGTGCGTGTCGAGCATGACGAGCTCCGCGCTCGGCGCCGGGTAGCCCATCGCGAGCCGCACCATGAAGCGGTCGCGCTGCGCCTCGGGCAGCGGGTACGTGCCCTCGTGCTCGATCGGGTTCTGCGTCGCGATGACCATGAACGGGCGGCCGAGGTCGTACGTCACGCCGTCGACCGTGACCTGCCGCTCCTCCATGCACTCCAACATGGCGGACTGGGTCTTCGGCGAGGCCCGGTTGATCTCGTCGCCGACGACGATGTTCGCGAAGATCGCGCCGGGCTTGAACTCGAAGTCCTGCCGCTCCTGGTTGAACACCGAGACGCCGGTGACGTCGCTCGGCAACAGGTCCGGGGTGAACTGCAGGCGGCGTACGGAGCAGTCGATCGACCGCGCGATCGCTTTGGCGAGCATCGTCTTGCCGACGCCGGGGACGTCCTCGATCAGGAGGTGGCCTTCGGCGAGGAGCACGACGAGCGCGAGACGGACCGCCTCCGCCTTGCCTTCGATGACCTGCTCGACGTTGGCCTGGATGCGGCCGAACCCGGACGCGAGGGTGTCGAGGTCGACGGAACTGCGCGTGGAACGCCGAGCCACCGGATCTCCTATGAGGTCGTGCGAGAACGTCCGCATGAACGGTGTGACGAGTGTGGCAGACGCTCCCGTTCCCGGCCCGGGAAAGTTCGCGACGATCCCATAACGCCTGGCCGGGCGGTGAGGTTGCGCGCGGTGGCTACGACCGGAGCGCGAACAGGCGGGTCGTCATCTCGTCGAAGGTGTCGGGGAGGATCACCGTCCGCCCGTCGGCCTGCCACGGCGAGACTTCGCCGACCAGGGCCATGATCGCCTCGGCGCACGGGGCGCAGAGGGTCCAGCACTTCTCCACCAGCGTGGTCAGGCCGGTGTCGTCCGTGGCGTTCTGCTCGATGATGAGCCGCCGCCCGTCGAACGTCTCGCGGCATCGTGCGCACTCGTAGGTCAACGACATGCCTCGACTCTAACCCGACACCGACGTCGGAGTCGATGAATCGGTGCCGGACGTGCGATGCTGCGCGACCGTGACGGCCGACGAGACGCCCGCGCGCTCGGCACGCGGCGAACGCACCCGCGCGAAGCTGCTCGACGCAGCGCGCGTGGCGTTCCGCGGCGTGCCGTGGAGCCGCGCCCGGGTCGAGGACGTGTGCCGGGCGGCGGGGGTCGGACACGGAACGTTCTACGCGTACTACGCGAACAAGGAGGCAGTCCTCGCCGCGCTCGTCCGGCGGCACGCGACCGAGCTGTACCGCCTTGCCGAGCAGCCGTGGACGAGTGGCGACGTCGAGCAGGACGTCCGCCGCGTCATCGCCGGGTTCGTCGCGCTGTCGGCCGAGGACCGCGACATCCGCGAGATGTGGTTCGCCGCGGCGCCGTCCGAGCCGACGCTCGACGCGCTGGTCGTCGAGGTGCGGCAACAGTTCGTCGCGCGGGTCCGCGAGGCGCTGTCCGTCTCCCGCATCGCCGGGCTGGCTCGACCCGACCTCGACGTCGAGGTCGCCGCGACCGCGCTCGCGGCGATGGTCGAGCAGACTGTGCTGCTGGCGCAGCAGGGCGAGGGCGTCGCCGCCGATCGGCTCGTCGAGGGACTCACCGACCTCTGGGTCCACGCGGTGTACCAATGACCGATCTCGTCGAGGTCAACCGCGTCTTCCACGACCACGAGTGCCGCTACTACGACGAGCGGTTCGCGATCGTCCACGACGAACGGACTGCGGCGCAGGCGCTCGCCGATGTCGAATCGTTGCTGCGCAGGCCATTGCGGGCGGGGGAGCGGGTGCTCGACGCGGGCTGCGGCACTGGCTACCTCGCCGCTGGTCTGCGGCGCGCGCGACCCGACGTAAACGTCGCGGGCGCGGACCTCTCGGCCGGGATGCTCGGGAACGCGCGCGCGGCCGGCGCCTGGCCGCTGGTGCAGGCGGACGCGGGACGGCTACCGTTCGCCGACGGTTCGATCGACGTCGTCGTCGCGCGCGGCGTCCTGCATCACCTGCCCGATGTCGCGGTCGCGCTGCGCGAGTGGCGGCGGGTGCTCGCGCCGGACGGCGCCGTGGTCCTCGTCTCCGAGCCGACTCCGACGGTCGAGCGGCACGGCGCCGTCCTCGTTCGCGGGCTGCTCGCGCTGCTGCGCCGGCCGTTGACGCCCGAGGAGGACTTCTGGGAGGTCGCCTCGATGGCGGCCAACCTCCACGTCTTCACCGTCGAGTCGTTGCGCGCGCTGGCCCGCGACGCGGGTTACGGCACCGTCGCGCTCGGCACCACGGACTTCGCGGACACGCTGCTCGTGACTGCGTCGTACGTCGCGTGGGGCCGCCGCCCGTCGCTGGCCCGGCGGCACCCGTGGCGCCCGGCCCACGCCGTCGCGCGCGCGGCCGCCCGCTGGCTC
>CBQZLL010000277.1:0-3827 GCA_967749945.1 uncultured Frankiaceae bacterium | reverse complement strand
TGCGTCGCAAGGCGGACGAGTCGCCGATAGCGGTGTTCTATCGGCGGCGAGGACAGCGCCGCGACGCGCGGTCCGGGCGTCGCGGAGCAGGCCGCTGATCCGTCAGCCACGCCCTACAGCGCCGTACGGAGCCAGTCGACGGTCGCGCGCACACCGTCCGGCAACGCGGTGAACGGCTCCCAGCCCAGCCCCGCGCGGGCCGCGGTCGCGTCGAGCGCGATCGACCGCGCGTCGCCGACCCGCGGCGGCGCGTACTCCGGGTCGTCCGGCGCGCCGGTCGCCGCGGCGACGACAGCGTGCAGCTCGCGGTCGGTCGTCTGCATGCCCGTGCCGATGTTGAAGCGCCGGCCGTTACCGCGGTCGAGCGCGCGGACGAACGCCTCGACGACGTCGTCGACGAAGACGTAGTCGCGGGTGTTGCCGCCGTCGCCGAACACCTTCGTCGGCCTGCCCTTGAGCATCGCGGTGCCGAAGATGGCGACGACGCCGGCCTCGCCGTGCGGGTCCTGCCGCGGGCCGTAGACGTTGGCCAGGGCCAGTGCGGTGTACTCCAGGCCGTACATCGACGCGAACGCGTTGAGGTACAGCTCCCCCGACGCCTTCGCCGCGGCGTACGGCGACTCCGGCGCGGGCCGGACCCGCTCGGACACCGGGAGACGGGTCTGCGTTCCGTAGATCGAGCCGCCCGACGACGTGAACACGACCTTGCGCGCGCCCGCGGCGACCGCGGCGGAGAGCACGTTGACGGTGCCGAGGACGTTGACCGTCGCGTCGCGGAGCGGGTCGGCGACGCTGTGCCGTACGTCGATCTGCGCGGCGAGATGGCAGACGACCTCGGGCCGCGCCTTGCCGACGACGTCCGCGAGGTCGAGATCGGTCACCGAGTGCCGGACGTAGGAGAACGCGCCGCGCCGGTCCTTGTTCGCGGCCCGCGCCTCGGCGAGGTTGGCGAGCCGGCCGGTCGAGAGGTCGTCGAGCCCGACGACGTCGTGCCCTTCGGCAACGAGCCGGTCGACCAGGGTGGAGCCGATGAACCCGGCCGCGCCGGTCACGAGAACGCGCACGAGGAGCGAATCTACTCGGCGCGGAACTCCACCTGCGCCAACTCCACGCGGACCTCGCGGAGCCGGACGATGAGGCGCTCGCGAATCTCGGGAGGTGTCGGCTCGCAGCCGCACGACCGGGCGATGAGCGCCTTGAACGCCTGCTCCAGGCCGTACTCGCGGAGGCACGGCGAGCACTCCTCGATGTGCCGCCGGAGCTGCGCGCAGTCCTCGTCGGGCATCTCGCCGTCGAGATAGAGGTAGACGTTCTCGAGGGCCTGCGAACAGTCGATCTCGTGCGGGTTGCCGCAGCTCATGACCCGCCTCCCTCGGTGCCTGAGGCGGGCGCGAGACCGCGCTCGACTGCGTACGACCGGAGCGCCTTCTGCAGGGCCTTACGGCCGCGGTGCAGGCGCGACATCACGGTGCCGATCGGGGTGCCCATGATCTCGGCGATCTCCTTGTACGAGAACCCCTCGACGTCGGCGAGGTAGACGGCCATCCGGAAGTCCTCCGGCAGGTTCGCGAGCGCGTCCTTCACCGCGGCGTCGGGCAGGTGGTCGAGCGCCTCGGTCTCCGCCGACCGCAGCCCCGACGACGTGTGCTCCGCTGCCTTCGCCAGCGACCAGTCGTCGATCTCGTCGGTCATCGACTGCTGCGGCTCGCGTTGCTTCTTGCGGTAGATGTTGATGTACGTGTTCGTGAGGATGCGGTAGAGCCACGCCTTGAGGTTGGTGCCTTCCTCGAACTGGTGGAACGCCGCGAACGCCTTGACGAAGGTCTCCTGCACGAGGTCCTCGGCGTCCGCCGGATTGCGCGTCATGCGCAGGGCCGCCGAGTAGAGCTGGTCGAGGAACGGGAGCGCGGTCGCCTCGAAGCGCGCCGTGCGCTCCTCGACGGTCTCCTCGGCCACTCGCGACTCCGTTCGTGTCCAGTACGTCCGAGTCGCAGAGGATACGCCGGGACCGTCGACCAACAGAGGCACGGTGGCTGGAACGCCGGGCGGGGGGCGCCGATTCCCGCACGTACACTCGGCCGATGGGCGACTTCCACCCCGCCGTCGAGGAGTACCTCGAGACGATCTACGAGCTCGAAGAGGCGGGCATCGTCCCCATCCGCGCGCGCATCGTCGAACGCCTCGGCGTCTCGGCCCCGAGCGTGAGCGAGACGGTGAAGCGGCTGGAGCGCGAGGGCTACCTCACGCTCGACGCGGCCAACGCGATGGTCCTCACCGCGAGCGGGCGGAAGTACGCGACCGACATGGTCCGGCGGCACCGCCTCGCCGAGCGCCTCCTCGTCGACGTCCTGCACGTGCCGTGGCACCAGGTGCACGAGGAGGCGTGCCGGCTGGAGCATGCGATCTCCGAGAGCCTCGAACGCCACCTCGTCACCCTGCTCGACGACCCGTCGACCTGCCCGCACGGCAACCCGATCCCGGGGTCGGCGCACGCCGTACCGCCGGGAGCCACCCGGCCCCTCTCGGCGGCCGACCCGGGCACCCGCACCGAGGTCCGCCGGATCGACGAGGCGCTCGAGTCCGACCCGGCCGGGCTGCTCCTGTTGGAAGAGTCCGACCTCATGCCGGGCTCGGCGCTCACGGTCGAGTCGCGATCGCGCCAGGGCACCGTGGTCGTGACGTCGTCGGCCGGCACCGTGTCGGTGCCCGACCACATCGCCGCGCTCGTCTACGTCCTAGCCTGAGCCCACGCGGCGGCGACGACCGCCACCTCCGCGAGGCAGTCCGCCGTGGTCCGCGCGTCGGCCTTGCGCGCGACGAACGAGTGGTCGCCGCCGACGATCTCGTGCACGGTCGCGCCGCCGACCGCGCGGACGTCCGCCGGCGAGCCGAACGGGTCGCGCGTCCCCTGCACCACGAGCACCGGGACGCCCGCGCCGAGGAGCTCGGCGGCGCGCGAACGCTCCGGACGTCCGGGCGGGTGCAGGGGGAAGCCCAGCGCGACGGCGCCCGCGGCGCGTGCGGCCGCGGCGATCCGGCAGGCAACCCGCGCGCCGCTGCTCTTGCCCGCGAGGAGCAACGGGCCATTCCCGCGTACGGCCTGGACGGCGAGCAGGGCGACCGCGTCGAGCTGCGGCGCGGGAGCGGGCGCCCGGCGCCCGGCGACCCGGTACGGCTGGTCGAGCCGCGCGACCGTCCAACCGTCCGCGAGCAGCGCGTCACGCACCGCGAGGAGCACGGGCGCGGTCGTGTCGCCGCCCGCGCCGTGGAACAGCAGGGCGGTGCCCTTCACCCGTTTGGCGGGTTGGTCCACGAGGACGCGTGCGTCACCGTGCTGGGTAGCCAGAGTCTCGGCGTTTCGCGACATCGAGCAGCAGGGTAAGGGGGCGTCGTGACAACCAAGGCGCACGCCCCGCTCGACCCGGCGACCTATGCCGGGTACGAGCGGTTCTACGACGCCGTCGCGCTCCAGCAGGTGCGCGGGTGGCTACCGACCGTGCCCAGCGTGGTGCTCGACCTCAGCGACGACCCGCGGTTCGCGGCGATCGCCATCGAGGCGGGTCACACCGTGCTGCACATTGGTCCTGACGACGACCCGGCGCGGGTCGCGGCCGTCGTCCAGATCGACGCGATCCTCGCCGAGTCGTGCGTGCTGTCCCGGCACCTCGCCGTGGAGCACACCATCGCCACGCTGCACGACATCCTCCGGCCGGGCGGGCAGCTCCTCCTCTCGGTCGAGTCGCTCGTCCTCGGCCTCGCCCGCCTCGCCGACCAGGGCAAGTGGGCCGAGCTCGCCGACGCGCCGTCGGCCGACGTCGTCCTCGTCC
>CBQZLL010000276.1:0-3845 GCA_967749945.1 uncultured Frankiaceae bacterium | reverse complement strand
GGTTCGTCGTCATCGGGGCGATGAAGGCGGGGACCACGACGCTCTACGCGCACCTCGCCTCGCACCCGCAGGTGTTCCTCACCCGGCCCAAGGAACCGCCGTCACGCGAACCCTCCCGCGTCAGTAGCTGAACGTGGTGGCACCCTCGTCGCCGATCCACTTCCACATCGGTACCGTCCCACCGAGCTCGGCGCCCGCGATGAGCTCACCGTCGGGCAGGCCCTTCGCCGTGACGCAGATGGGACACACGAGAAACCGGCCCCCAGCCTTCTCGTACCGCGCCAGCAGCTCCGGCAGCGAGGGGCAGCCCTCGCACGGCCGCCCCACCCCGACGCCGGGCAGGGCGAGCCGAACCGCCTCCTTGGTGAGGAACATCAACGTCGGGCGACCCTCCTCGGCGGCGCCGACGGCGACCAGGAGCGCGATCATCACGGTCTCGGGGTCTTCGAGACCGGTCTTGAGACTGACTACCGCTTTGCCGGCCATGCGTGTTCCTCCTAGATGGGCTTTACGGCGAGTAGGGAGATGCTCTTGATGCCGTACGTCTCGGTCGCTCCGCGCGCGGAGTCGGAGAGGAATGCGTAGGCCGGGTTGTCGCGGACGGTCTCCACGCGCAGTCCGGCCTCGATCGCCGATCGGTAGTCGTCGACCTGCGCGGCGCCCCCGATGCACGACGCCCACAGCTCCGCGTTGCAGACGATCGCCTCAGTCAGGGGGCGCTCGGTGACGATGTCCGACAGCGCGAGGCGCCCGCCGGGGACGAGCGCGCGCTCGACCGCCTCGAACACCGTCGCCTTGTCGGCCGAGAGGTTGATGACGCCGTTGGAGATGACCGCGTCGACGGCGCCGTCCGGCACCGGCGGGTGCTCGATGTACCCCTCGACGAAGCGGACTCTCGCGAACCCGGCCGCCGCGCGCAGGTGCTCCGCCTTCGCGAGTTGCTCGCGGGTCATGTCGACACCCGTCACCTCGCCGGCCTGCCCGACCAGCAGTGCGGCAGCGAACGAGTCGGTACCCGAGCCGCTGCCGAGGTCGAGCACGCGGTGCCCGTCGATGTCACCGAGCAGGTCGAGGAAGTACCCGACGCCGGCGAACGACGCGAGCGCGCCCGCGGGGATCGAGTCGAGCAGCTCCCTGGAGTAGCCGAGCCGCTCCGCCAGCCCGCGGCCCATCTCGAAGTGGTACCGCTGCCGGGGGTCCTCGGCGACCAGCCGGTACACGGCCTTGACACGGCGCTCGAGGTCCACCACGTCAACCGTCTGTGCCTGTGTCATCTGCCGCTCCCTCCTTATTCAAGCGAGTGCTTGAGGACTATGTCGGCGGACCCCCTGCTTGTCAAGAACTCGTTTGACTAGGACACTGCGCCGATACGGAAGGGAGACCCATGGCGGACCGGGCCGCGAAGGACGCGCTGTACGCCGCACTCGCCTCGGTCGCGAAGGCGCTGTCGAACGGCCGGCGCGCCGAACTCGTCGACGTGCTCGCCCAAGGCGAGAGATCGGTCGAGGAGCTCAGCGCCGAGATCGGGCAGACGGTGGCGAACACGTCGCAGCACCTCCAGCACCTGCTGCGTACCGGTCTCGTCCGGACGCGCCGCGACGGAACCCGCGTCTACTACTCGCTCGCGAGCCCGCTCGTCGCCGACCTCTGGGCAACGCAGCGGGCGGTCGCGACACAGCACGCCGCGCACATCGAACGGCTCGCGGCCGACTACCTCGGCGACCGGTCCCAGCTTCGTTCGATGTCGCACGAGGAACTGAAGAGCCGCTTGGCCGACCGTGACCTCGTCGTGCTCGATGTGCGCCCGGCAGCCGAGTTCCGGGCCGGGCACATCGCCGGCGCTCGGTCGCTGCCGATCGGCGATCTCAAACGCCGACTGCGAGAGCTTCCCGCCGACGCCGAGATCGTCGCGTACTGCCGCGGCTCATTCTGCGTCTACGCCGACGACGCGGTGCGCGCCCTGCTGCGACGCGGCCGCCGGGCCGTACGGCTCGAGGACGGGTTCCCCGAGTGGGCGCGGTCCGGGCTGCCCGTCGAAGCCGGCGATGGAACGACCTGACCGTCCCGTCGCCGCCGCACGAAAACCTACGGGCGTGCCGCGCGTCCGGAACGCGATCACGCGCTCGTGCCGCGTCACCTGGCACTGCCCCTTTCCGCCGCCTTGACGCCCGTCCCAAGTGAGTCCCAGGACGAGAGACCGTCGGTGTCGCCTAGTCGTGGCGTCAGGTTGTTCTCCGAGCTCGATCCGTTGGTATACAGCGTGCCGGATTCGAGCCGCACTTCGTCGCCGACGCTGCCACTGACGATGTCGCCGCCGCAGGAGTTGTGGACGAGGACGGGGGTGGTGCGGCGTAGTAGGTGTGGATGTCGTCGACAGTGAGGTTGTACGCCGTCACGTCCCGGTCGTAGTGGCGGATCGCCGTGCCGGTGAACAGTCCCCCGCTCGGCGTCCGGACCTGGTCATCCGGCCGCAGGTCCACCGCGTACACGAACCGGCCGGTGCGCGCGTCCCGGAACGCGTGCCGGTCGGTCGCCGTGCGACGCGACCCGTCCGCGAGCGTCACGTCGACGAGACGGTGCACACCGCCATGGACGATCACCTGCTCGACCCGCAGAGGCGCACGGTCGCGTCCCTGTCCGTGGTGATCAGTGCGAGGTGGTTGTTCCCGCGCCGGCGCGGCGTGGTCGCTTCGGTTGTCGGGGGCACGGTCGGGTCATTTCCGCGTTCCTGTCACGGTCGGCGCGGCGCGTCTCGGGCGCGACGGTCGTCGGCGGGCGGCGGCGCGTGGAGCCGGCGCCGATCGTGCCTGGACGGCGGCGTGCTGGACCTTGGCGAGGAGGCGGAGCAATTCGCGCTGCTCGCTGGTGGAGAGCGCGGTGGAGATCACCTGGCGTTCGCGGGCGTGGAACGCGGGCAGGAGCTCGTCGACGATTGCCTGCGCGGCTGGGGTGATGTCGACGAGGAGTTTGCGGCGGTCGTCGGGGTGGGGCAGCCGCCGGACGAGGCGCCGCTTCTCGAGGGTGTCGAGCACCGACGTCATCGTGCCGGTCGTGACGAGGAGCCCCTGCGCGATCACCGATGGTTCGAGGGGCTGCCCGGCGCCCTCGACGACGGCCAGGACTTCCCGCGCGCTCGGCGACAGCTGATAGTCCGTACGCGACTGCCGGTTGTGCAGCTCCACGAGCAGGTCGCCGGCATGGACCAGGTTGGCGAAGCACTCGGTGGCGAGCGCGCTGGCTCCGGGGTACTCGCGCTCGAAGTCGTCCCCGACCTGTCTCAACGGTTCGGGGCGGCCACCCTTCGGTGCGGTGGGCGTCACGCGGTCAGTTCCGGGATGCGCCGGTTCAGCTCGACCCAGCCGTCGCCGATCGCCTGGTGGACGAGCTGGATGGCTCCCCCGAAGGCTTCCGCCGGCATCACCATCTGCCAGATGCGCGTCATGTTCTCCCGGTCGTCGTCGCCGAGCAGCGGGAACATCCAGGCGATGAGCTCCGGGTTGCGATCGGCGGGGACGCCGCCGGCCATGTCGCCGACCGCCTTCACCTGGTCGGGCACCGAGACACGTTCCCTGATGATGCGATACAGGTGCGTGTCTTCCTTGGCGAGGTGGATGTCGAGATGGAACTTGAACGCGGCGGTCGCGCGGGCCGTCTCGACCTCGTCGTGGACGGAGACCGCCTTGCTCAGCGCGTCGAATGCGCGGTCGAGGCCGCGGTGGTCCTTCTCGTAGGCCTCGGCGACCAGCGGCGCGACCTGTTCGAGGGCGGGGAAGACGGCAAGCTCCTCCCCGTGGGCGTGCCACTCCAGCACCTCGTTGAAGAAGCGGAAACGCTCCACGGTCGCC
>CBQZLL010000275.1:0-3870 GCA_967749945.1 uncultured Frankiaceae bacterium | reverse complement strand
CCGACGATGAGGATGGGACGGAGGAGACGCATGGGGCACTCCTGGTGAGCTGGGTTGCTCACGTTCTGCCCGTAAATGTGCCCCCGCGAAACGCGCTCAGCCCGTCGGCGCTGGACGCGGCTTGAGGATGCAGAACTCGTTGCCCTGCGGGTCGCGCAGCACCTGCCAGCGGCCGCCGTCGTAGACGTCCGGCGCGAGCGTGGCACCGTGCGCGACCGCGTCCGCGATCGCCGCGTCGAAGTCGGTCGCCCGGATGTCGAGGTGCAGCCGGTTCTTGACCGTCTTCGTCTCGGGTACGAGCAGGAAGTCGAGCCCCGGGTAGCCCGCGACGGACAGCGACGCGTTGCCCTCGTCGTCGGTCTCGATCTCGCCGCCGCCGAGTAGTCCCTGCCACCAGCGCGCGAGTCCCGCCGCGTCGTCGGCGCAGTCGATGGCGAGCGCCGCCAAGCCCTGGAGATGTCCCATGCGCGCGAACGCTAGCGGATTGCCGCCGCGCGCAGGAACGCCACGCCCGCGTCGAGTGCGCCGAGTCCCGCCCCGACCGGCTCGCCTTCGGCGTGGTACACGACGAGCCGGTCGTGGAACCTCCGCGCCAGCGACGCGAGCGGCGGCGGCAACGCCTCCACCGCGGTCGGCTTGGGCCAGGTCCACACGACGAGCGGGTCGTCGGCGGCGAGGACGAGGACGGCGTAGACCGTCGGCCAGACATCGGTCGCCATGAGCCGTACCTCGCGGCGCAGCCGGCCGTCGCCGGTCTCGAGAGCGGCGCTCGACGCGCGGGCGATCGCGCGTTGCGTGAAGCGCAGCGTCTCCTCCGCTCCGGCCCGGACCTCGTCTGGCGTTGCCGCGCGCGCCGGACAACGGCCTGCGAGCAACGACCACGTTCCCGGGACCAACGGCGTCGCTCGGTCGTCGCGCTCGGCGACGCACTGGACGTACGAGAACGGCGCCGGGTCGATCGCGGCGAGGTCGGCGTGCACCGCGCGGGCGACGTCCCACCGGAGTTCGTCGTCCGGGCCGAACGCGTCACCCGTCAGGTAGAGCCGGAGGTCGAGGTCGCTCGACCCAGGTATCACGCCGCCCTTCACGGCCGAGCCGTGCGCGACGAGGCCGGTGAACCAGGGCCGCGTGTGCCGGACGTAGACGGCGACCGCGGCCTCGATCACTCCCACTCGATGGTGCCGGGCGGCTTGCTCGTGACGTCGAGGACGACGCGGTTGACCGCGCGCACCTCGTTCGTGATGCGGGTCGAGATGCGGGCGAGCACGTCGTACGGCACCCGCGTCCAGTCCGCCGTCATCGCGTCCTCGCTCGACACCGGCCGCAACACGACCGGGTGACCGTACGTCCGTCCGTCGCCCTGCACACCGACCGACCGCACGTCCGCGAGCAGCACGACGGGGCACTGCCAGATGTCGCGGTCGAGGCCCGCGCGGGACAGCTCCTCGCGGGCGATCGCGTCGGCCTCACGCAGCACGTCGAGCCGGTCGCGCGTCACCTCGCCGACGATGCGGATGCCGAGCCCGGGACCCGGGAACGGCTGGCGCCAGACGATCTCCGCGGGCAGCCCGAGCTCCTCGCCGACCCGGCGTACTTCGTCCTTGAACAGCTTGCGCAACGGCTCGACGAGCGCGAACTGCAAGTCGTCCGGCAGGCCGCCGACGTTGTGGTGGCTCTTGATCGTCGCCGCGCCCTCGCCGCCGCCGGACTCGACGATGTCCGGGTACAACGTGCCCTGCACGAGGAAGTCGACGCTCTCGCCGTGCGCGCCCGCGTCGGCGACGACCTCGCGCGCCGCCTCCTCGAAGACCCGGATGAACTCGCGCCCGATCGCCTTGCGCTTGGCCTCCGGGTCGGTGACACCGGCGAGCGCCGCGAGGAACCGGTCGGCCGCGTCGACGACCTTCAACCGCACGCCGGTCGACGCGACGAAGTCGGTCTCGACCTGCTCGGCCTCGCCCTTGCGCAGCAGCCCGTGGTCGACGAACACGCAGGTGAGCTGGTCGCCGACCGCCTTGTGCACCAGCGCCGCGGCAACCGCGGAGTCGACACCACCGGACAGCCCGCAGATGACTCGCTTCCCGCCGACCTGCGCGCGGACCGCGTCGACCGCCTCGTCGACGATGTTGACCATCGTCCACGACGGCTGGCAGCCCGCGCCCTCGTAGAGGAACTGCGTGAGCACCTGCTGGCCGTATGCCGTGTGCATCACCTCGGGATGGAACTGCACGCCGTACAGCCGGCGGGCGTCGTCCTCGAACGCCGCGACCGGCGCGCCCGCGCTCGTCGCCGTGACGACGAACCCGTCGGGCGCGGCCGTGACGGAGTCGCCATGCGACATCCAGACGTCCTGCCGCGACGGCAGCCCGCGGAACAGCGTCCGCTCGCCCGTCACCGTCAACGGCGTCCCGCCGAACTCGGCGAGCCCGGTCAGTTCGACGACCCCGCCGAGCGCGCGAGCCATCGCTTGGAAGCCGTAGCAGATGCCGAACGTGGGCACGCCCGTCTCGAACAGCTCCGCCGAGACTTGCGGCGCGCCCTCGGCGTACACCGACGCCGGGCCGCCCGAAAGGATGATCGCCTTGGGCCGCTTTGCGAGCATCTCGGCGACCGGCATCGTGTGCGGCACGATCTCGCTGTAGACCCGCGCCTCGCGCACGCGCCGCGCGATGAGCTGCGCGTACTGCGCGCCGAAGTCGACGACGAGGACGGTGTCGAAGCCGTCGGCGGAAACGCTCAACGCGGACCTTTCGGCCAGGCTGTCGGGGACCTGGCCATCGTACCGCCCGGGTGCCTCAGATCTTCGTCGTGGCGGCGCAGCCGAGGTACCCGGAGTCGCCGACGTACTGCGCCTTCACGGCGTAACCGGGCTTGATGTTCTTGATGGTCGCCGTGCCGTTCGAGGAGGTCTTGAGGGTCGCGTACTTCTTGCCGTTGAGGTAGAAGACGATGTTCTTGCCGGCGAGCGCCTGGCCGGTCGCGGTCGTCAGCTTCGCGGTGACGTTGCGCAGCGCGGGGTACTTCGCGACCGACAGCGCGATGCGCGTCGCGACGGTGAAGCACCTGTTGTCGCCGACGTTCCACGCCGCCTTGGGGTTGGTCGTCTGCGAGTTCTTCTCGTTCGTCGTGTCGGCGATCGTGCCGACGGCGTAGTTGTCGATCGTCGACCTGGCGTCGATGTTCGTGAGCTTGCCGGTGAACGCGCGGCCGCCGTACTTCACGATGTCCGCGATCGGCAGCGACATGACCACGTAGTTGGTGTCCTTGTCGAAGGTGACCGCCAGCCCCGACGTCTTGAACCCCTTGTCGACGACGGGCGGGATCGCTGTCAGCGACGGGACGTCGACGCCGAGCTGGGTCGTGTGACCCGCCTGACCGGTCTGCGCGAGGCCGTCGCGGATCGCGCCGGTGCCGTTCTTGTACGCGGACCCCGACGCGGAGAAGACGTGACTGCCGAACGTGAAGTCGACGGTGAAGCGATGGCCGTCGGTGGTCGACGGCCCCGCTTGCAAGTCGGTGACCTTCACGTACGCGACGAGCGCGGTCGACGTCGTACGCAACGTCAGCGCGACGATGTCGAGGTCGGAGTCGTTCGGGATCTGCGACGTGTTGTTGACATGCGCGTCACCAGCCGCGTCGGTGAGCGTGGCGCAGCCGGTCGCGGGGAGCTCCTTCGCCGGGTCGGCGGCAAACGCCGGGCTGAGGGTCACCGCGGCGAGGGTCGTAGCGGCGAGGGCGGAACTAAGACGGAGTGGGGACATCTGAGGGCTCCGTTCCTGGCTGGGTTCGAACGGCTAGACCTTCATCTGGGCGGACGAGGTCACGTACTTGCCGCTGACCGTGGCGAAGACCGCCTTCACGGTCTGGGTG
>CBQZLL010000274.1:0-3873 GCA_967749945.1 uncultured Frankiaceae bacterium | reverse complement strand
CCATGAAGCGCACCCTCACCCTGCGGCGCGAGGTCCTCGTCGAGCTCACCACCGGTGAGCTCGCGTCCGTCGTCGGCGCGTCCGGCCTGCCCTGCGACACGCTCCCGCCGCGGACCGGCCTCATCACGTCGATCGACGTCCCGTGCACGACGACGGGCCCGATCCAGTAGGACGTGTCGTGAACCACACCCCTCACAGCCAAGGAGCCCTCGTGACGCGTCTGTTCGCCGTCGCCCTGCTCGTCGGCGGCCTCGCCGCCACCGCCATCCCCGCCGCGGAGGCGGCGCCGTTGTGCGGCCCCATCGCCGGCGTCAACTGCTGGAACGGCAGCCACTACTGCCGCGTCTGGGTCGCCGCGAACCGCACCTGCATCCACACCGACTGACCCCGTCGAGCGCGAGGCCCGACCCCGCTCGCTCTCCTGGCTAGGCCGACAGGTCGACTGAGGACAACAGCCGGCGCTGGGCCACGAGCAGGGCGAGCACGGGCGGGAGCGACAGCACCACCGCGCCTGCCAGCATCACCGGAAGATCGGTCGGGTCGAGGGTGGCGAGCTTGCCGATCGCCAGCGGAAGGGTCTGGTTGGCGTCGCGGCGGACGTACAGCAGTGCGTCGAGGTAGCTGCCCCAGTGGACGGTGAAGGCGATGGCGGTGATCGCGGTCGTCGTCGCGCCGACGAGCGGGAGGCCGATGCGCCACCAGGTGCGGAACGCTCCGGCACCTTCCGCGCGGGCGGCCTCGAAGAGCTCGGAGGGCACCCGACGGAACGCGCGGTACGACAGCAGCACGGTGAACGGCGTCGTCGCGGCGAGCGCCGGTGCCATGAGCGGGACGAGCGTGTCGAGCACGCCGAGCTTCAGGTAGCCGACGAACCGCGCGACCCACACCATCGGCAGCGGCACCATCAACGTCACCAGCGTCAGCCCGAGCAGGAACCGGCGCGACCGCGCCGGGAACTGGCTCAGCGCGAACCCGGCCCAGCTCGCGACGAGCACCGTCACCGGGACAGCGACAGCGACGACGAGCGCGGAGTTGCGCAGCGCGGCGCCGAGCGGGAACTCGTCGCCGAGCCGCCGGTACGCCGTGAGGCCAGCCCCCGTCGGCACCACCTCGAAGCCCCCGGGCGGCGGCGCGCCGACCCGGCGCAGCGACCCAGCGAGCATGAACGCGAGCGGCGCCAGGAACACGACGATCACCGCCACCCGCGCGCACGTCGCCGCGCGGGGCAGCCGGAGACGCATGACGACAGCGTACGGCGGTCAACCCGCGCCGCCTCCCGCGCATCTATCATCGGGCGGCGTCGGCCGGGGCTGTCCCATGCCGTCCGAAAGGAACTCGTCGTGCGTTCGTCAGTCCGTATGGTCGCGACGGTCGCCGCCATGCTCGCTCTCGTCGGTGCGTGCAGCGAGGGCACGAAGAACCCGCAAGCCTCCCCGTCGAGCTCAGTCACGTCCACGCTGAGCGGCTCGATCACGGTCGCGGCCGCCGGCGGCGAGGGCGAGGTCAACGCACTCCAGTCGGTCGCCGACGCGTTCGAGGCGGCGCACCCCGGGACGACGGTCACCCTCGACACCGTCGCCGGCGCGGGAGACCTCATCGCGAAGCTGACGGCAGCGTTCGTCGCGAAGGACGTGCCCGACCTGTTCCTGCTCAACTACCGCAGGCTCGGCGACTTCGCCGCCAAGGACGTCATCGAGCCGGTATCGGGCCTCGATACGTCCGGCCTGTTCGACCGCTCGCTCGACGGCTTCACCTTCGACGGAAAGCTCCTCTGCCTGCCGTCCAACGCGTCGAGCATGGTCGTCTACGTCAACACCACGCTCTTCGCGCAGGCCGGCGTCGCGCTGCCCAAGCCCGGCTGGACGTGGGACGACATGCTCGCGACCGCGCGGGCGCTGAAGGCGAAGGGCATCTCCGCGATCGGCTTCGAGACCGCGCTGATCCGGCTGGCGCCGTTCGTGTGGAGCAACGGCGGCGAGGTCGTCGACGACAACGCGAAGCCGACTGTCGTCGACCTCTCGTCGGCGCAGGCGCGCGCCGCGATCCAGCACCTGCTCGATCTGCAGAAGACCGGACAGTCGGCGACCGACCGGGCGGCGCAGGAGCCGGAGGCGGCGTTCAGCGCGGGGAAGATCGCGATGTACCTCGAGAGCCGCCGCGCGGTGCCGAGTTTCCGCAACACCGACGGGCTCGCGTTCGACGTCGCGCCCGTCCCCACGAAGCAGAGCGCGGTGTCGGTGCTGCACTCCGACGGCTACTGCGTGACGAAGGGGTCGGACAACAAGGACCTCGCGCGGGCGTTCGCGGCGTACGCCGTGACCGGCGACGGCGCGAAGGTGCTCGCCGAGACCGGCCGTACCGTTCCGGTGGACCGGGCGCTCGCGCAGAGCGCGTCGTTCCTCGCGCCGGACAAGGCGCCGAAGTCGTCGCAGGTGTTCCTCGACCAGCTCGCGAACGTCCGCACGTTGCCGCACAGCCCGAGGTGGAACGAGGCCGAGGAGCTCGTCGAGGAGGTCCTGGCGCAGCTCTTCGCCGGCAAGCTCACGCTCGACCAGGCGATCGCGAAGATCAAGACGGACACCGAGCGCGAGCTCGCGAAAGGGTGACTGGCGGCGTCGCGGTCGACGGGCTCTCCTTCTCGTACGAGAGGGACGCCGAACCGACGCTCGCCGAGGTGTCGATCGACGTCGCGCCGGGCGAGATCGTCGCCGTCGTCGGGCCGTCCGGCTCGGGCAAGTCGACGCTGCTCCGCCTGGTGTGCGGCCTGCTGCGGCCGCACGCCGGGCGAGTCGTCGTCGGTGGCGCCGATGTCTCCGCGCACCCGCCCGAACGGCGGCCGGTGGCGATGGTGTTCCAGGGGTTCGCGCTGTTCCCACATCTCGACGTCGCGGCGAACATCGGCTTCGGCCTCGCCGTCCGCCGCGTCCCCCGCGCGCGACGCGACGCGCGGGTGCGCGAGGTCGCGGAGACGTTGGGGATCGGCGCGCTGCTGCGCCGCCGCCCCGCCGCGCTGTCCGGCGGCGAACGCCAACGGGTCGCGCTCGCGCGGGCGCTGGTCCGCGACCCGGTGGCGTTCTGCCTCGACGAGCCGCTGTCCAGCCTCGACCCGCTGCTGCGGACGACCGCGCGCCGCGACCTCGGCATCCTGCTGCGGCAGGACGGCCGGTGCGCGCTGCACGTGACGCACGACCAGGCCGAGGCGATGACGCTCGCGGACCGGGTCGCGGTGCTGCGCGCCGGCCGGATCGAGCAGGCGGCGACCCCGCGCGTGCTGTACGACGCGCCCGCGACGGAGTTCGTCGCGTCGTTCGTCGGCAGCCCGCCGATGAACCTGCTGCCCGCGGGCACGCCCGGCCTCCCCGCGCCGCCGGGCGCCGCGACCGTCGGCGTCCGGGCCGAGCACGTCCACGTCGAGCAGGGCGACGACGTGACCGTGACGGCGGTCGAGGACCTCGGGCACGAGCAGCTCGCGGAACTCGACGTCGCGGGCCGGGTCGTCCTCGCGCGGCTGCCCGGCGGGCACGCCGTTCGCCGCGGCGACCGCGTGTCGTGGCGCGCGGACCCGGCGTACGTCCACGCGTTCGACGCGGGCGGGCGGGCGATCCGGTGAGCGGGTCGCGGTACGAGCACGGCCTGCGACTGCTCGCCGCGCCGTTCGTCGTCGGCCTCGTCGCGCTCGTCCTCGTACCGGCCGTCGTGACGGCGGCGTACGCGTTCACCGACTACGACGGCTTCTCCCCCGCGCGATGGGCCGGGCTGGCGACGATCCGCCGCGTCCTCGCCGACTCCGAGTTGCACACGTCGCTGCGCGCGACGGTGGCGTTCCTCGCGCTGGCGCTGCCGTTGCGCGTCGCGGGCAGCCTCGGGCTCGCG
>CBQZLL010000273.1:0-3878 GCA_967749945.1 uncultured Frankiaceae bacterium | reverse complement strand
CTGCGGGAGAGCCACCCGCACGACATCCAGATGACGGTCGAGGCCCCGAACTACTTCACGGAGAGATAGGCATGCCCGAAGTCGAGATCGGGATCGGCAAGAGCGGCCGGCGGGCGTACGGGTTCGACGACATCGCGATCGTCCCGTCCCGGCGTACGCGTGACCCGGAGGACATCTCCATCGCGTGGGAGATCGACGCGTACCGCTTCGACCTCCCGTTGCTCGCGTCGGCGATGGACGGCGTCGTATCGCCGCAGACAGCCATCGAGATCGGCCGCCTCGGCGGTCTCGGCGTGCTCAACCTCGAAGGGCTCTGGACGCGCTACGAGGACCCCGAGCCGATCCTCGACGAGATCACCGGGCTCGACGACAGCACCGCCACGAAGCGGATGCAGGTGCTCTACGCCGAGCCGATCCGGGAGGACCTGATCCGCGCGCGCATCGCGGAGATCAAGGCGGCCGGCGTGGTCACCGCTGCGTCGCTCACCCCGCAGAAGACGCAGCAGTTCTACAAGACGGTGCTCGAGTCCGGGGTCGACGTGTTCGTCATCCAGGGCACCGTCGTGTCGGCAGAGCACGTGTCGACCCGCGTCGAGCCGTTGAACCTCAAGAAGTTCATCTCCGACCTCGACGTGCCGGTCATCGTCGGCGGCTGCGCGACGTACCAGGCGGCGTTGCACCTCATGCGTACGGGTGCCGCCGGGTTGCTCGTCGGCGTCGGCCCCGGACAGGCCTGCACAACGCGTGGTGTCCTCGGGGTCGGCGTGCCCATGGCTACGGCGATCGCCGACGCGGCGGGCGCGCGGCGCGACTACCTCGACGAGTCCGGCGGGCGGTACGTCCACGTCATCGCCGACGGCGGCATGCGGACGGGCGGCGACATCGCCAAGGCGATCGCCTGCGGCGCGGACGCGGTGATGATCGGCTCGCCGCTCGCGCGCGCGATCGAGGCGCCCGGGCGCGGCTACCACTGGGGCATGGCGACGTTCCACCCCGACCTGCCGCGCGGCGCGCGGGTGCGCACCGGAATCGTCGGGACGTTGAAGGAGATTCTCGTCGGCCCGGCGCCAGTCAACGACGGGTCGATGAACCTGTTCGGCGCCCTGCGCACGTCGATGGCGACGACCGGCTACTCCAACCTCAAGGAGTTCCAGAAGGTCGAGGTCATGGTCGCGCCCGCGATGCAGACCGAGGGCAAGTCGCTGCAACGCGACCAAGGCGTCGGCATGGGCGCCGGCGCCCTCTAAGGCGCCACCCAGACCTGCGTCTCGTCGAGCACGCGGAAGCCGAGGCCCACGTACAGCGGGCGCGCCATCGGGCTCGGGTAGAGCCAGGCCATGTCGGCACCGCGTTCGGCGCCCCAACGGACGGCCGCCGCCGTGACGGCACGACCGAGCCCGCGGCGGCGGTACGCGGCGAGTGTCGCGACGCCGACGACGCCGACACCGTGCTCGCTCAGCGATGCCGCGGCTGTCGCGCAGGGAACGTCGTCGTATCGGCCGAGGAAGAACGCGATGCCGGGCGTCTCGATCGCCCGCCGCGGAAGGAACGCCTCGGCGACGTCGGGCGCGAGGTCGAACACCTCGGCCTGGATCGCCTGGAACGCCACGAGGTCCGGCTCGGTGGCGACCAGGTCGACCGTGATGCGCGACGGGGTCACGGTGTCGAGGGCGATCGGGTGCAGCGCCATCGCCGGCCTGCGGACCACGACGCCGAACCCGCGAGCCGTGAGCAGGCTCTCGATCTCATGGTGGTGCCCGGCGCGCAGCTCGATCCCCGGTCGGAGCCCGCGGGCCGCGAACCAGTGGACGAACCAGTCGAGCGCTCGTACCGGATCGGTCACAGAGCGTGGCGCGAATGCCACGTTGAGCGTCTCGTCCGCCAGATTCGTCGCGGTCACCAGCACGCCGTCGTGCTCGGCGATCTCCCCTCCCGCGATATAGCCGCACTGCGTGCGCCAGTGCTCGTGCAGGCCGGCGGCGCACCGTTCGGCCTGCTGCGCAGCAGTCAGCACGGGGGCTCCCGGGGGGAGGAATCGTCGAGGAGGGCTCGAATGCAGAGGGTAACCAGCCCCACCCCTACGAAGCCGTCTTCCAGGTCTGGAGCCGCAATGTCCCGCCGCTTGTATGGGGTCGCCGCGTTCACGGCAGGTCTCGTCGTCGCCACCGCGCTCCCGTTCCTCGGGTCGGCGCACGCGGCCGCGTGCCCGGCCTGGACCGACCCGTCCGGCGACGGCACGCCCGTCGGACTCGCTCAGCCGGCGGCGTCGAACGCCGGGCTGGACATCGTTGCGGCGACGCTCGGCAGCGTCGGGTCGGACTTGGTGGCGACGATCAAGGTCACGACCCTCAACCCGAGTGCGAACGCCCCGGGCGACCGGTTCGCTGTCGCGTTCACCATCGGCACCCAGAACCTGCGGCTCGTCACCACGCGCGACGCCGCCCGCGGGACCCTTGCCGCGGTCGAGAACACGACCACGACCACCGCCCCGAAGGGCGTCGCAACCGCAACGTTCACCGCGGCCACCAACACGGTGACGATCAGCGCGAAGCAGGCCGAGGTCGACAAGCCCTTCGGCGCGGCTACGGCCGGCCAGTCCACGAAGATCAGCTCCGCGCGCTCCGAGCTCCAAGCCGGCGACTTGGCGGTGCAGTGGTACGACGACGCGAGGCCAGCAACGGGGACGACGCTCATGTTCACGATCGGCGAGTCCTGCGGTGACACCGTCCCCGTGCCGGGGCCGCCGCTGCCCGACGGTTTCCCGAAGGCCGGGTGCGACACGATCGCGGACGGCAAGAGTGACGGCCGGCCGACCCCCGTGAACTTCACCACCAACGGCGTCACGCCCGGGCAGATGGACAACGACCCCGACCTCGACATCACGGGTGTCGCGATCAACACCACCGCGACCGACCTGAAGGCCTTCCTGCACATCGACAAGCTGGCGATGCCGAAGAACACCGGCGGCCACCAGTTCTCCCTGTCGTTCACCCTCAACAGCAAGGCTGTCGTGATCCACGTCGGCGAGAACGACGCCAACGGCAAGGCCCTCGAGAGCACTGCCGGTTCGCCGAACTGGGGCACGGTCAACAGCCAGGAGAACGTCAACGCGACGGCGACGCCGACGTTCGACAAGACGAACAACTTCGTCATCGTCAGCATCGCCCTCGACAAGCTCGCGACTGCTGTCGGCGGGACCCTCACGCCAGGTACGACGCTGACCGCGCTCACGGTCACGTCGGCGTGGTACGCAGACCCGGCCCAGGACACCATCACCGCAGACACCGTGCAGGCCGCGGACGCGGCGAATCGCAAGTACGCGATCGGCGACAACACCTGCTTCCCGCCGCCGCCAGGGATCCTCACGAACACCGGCAAGACCACGGCGCAGTACACCGACGCCGCCGCAGTCGCCGCGAAGCTGACCAACGCCGCGGGCACCGCGCTCGGGTCAAAGACCGTGACGTTCAAGGTCGGGTCGAAGACGGTCTCCGTGAAGACGGGGACGGACGGCGTCGCGAAGGCCAGCCTCAACCCCGGCCTCGTCGTCGGCTCGTCGTACAGCCTCGTGACGTCGTTCGCGGGTGACGCGTCGGCGTCGGCGGTGTCGATCACGACGCCGTTCTCGGTGTCGATCGAGAAGACGAAGCTGACCCTCTCCGTCGTCAAGAGCGGCTCCAAGCGCACGGTCTACGCGAAGCTGCTCGACGACGACAAGCACCCCGTCGCCGGCCAGGTCGTCACCTGGTACATCAACGGCAAGAGGGTCTCGGCGCCGAGGACGAACTCCTCCGGCGTCGCCACGCTGACCACCGCGAAGCCCACCCAGACCGTGAAGGCGGTCTTCGCCACGGTCAGCGGCAAGTACGTGACCTCAT
>CBQZLL010000272.1:0-3891 GCA_967749945.1 uncultured Frankiaceae bacterium | reverse complement strand
AGGTTGTGCACCATATGCGTGCAGAACATCGCCAAGATCACGAGATGTGGGCGGCTGGGCGATGCCCCGCGCCCCTAGTAGTACACGACGCGCGACCGCGGCGATTACGCGGGGCTACCGCCGGCCGGGCCGGCGAGCCACTACAGGGTCGTAGCGGCGGTACAGCCCGCGCCCGGACTCCTGCCGCGCGATCGTCGCCTTCACCTTCCGTGTCGTCGCGGTGCACGTCGTGTCCGGGCAACCGTCGGTGAAGGCCACGAGCACGAAGCCGCGCGGGTCGACGACCACGTCGTTGAAGTCGAGCAGGTTGCGGTCCTGCGTGCAGGCGATGCCACTGACGCAGATCGCGCCGACCTGGAGCGGCGCGCCGGGCGTCGCATCGACGGTCGACCAGGTCTTGCCGCGGTCGTAGGTGAACGAGACGTACAGGTGCCACTCACCCGTGAAGCCCGGTGCCGACCCGTCGCCGGGCGTCGGCGAGCCGAGGAACGCCACCGCGGCGCGATCGCCATCGCCCGCGACCGTCGTCACGAACCGGGTGTTCACGATGCCGTACTCGGTCCCGAGCCGGACCGGCGCGGTCCACGTGTCCGCGCTGTCACGGGACACCGCGACGTACGGCGGCCCGCCCGGGCCGGGCGCGTGGGAGCCCCCCCACCCGAAGAACACGGTCCCGTCCGTGCCGACCCCGACCGACGAGTCCATCGCGTCGCCGATCCGCCACGAGCCGGGCACCGGATGCACCGTCCACGTGGTCCCCTGGTCCGTCGTCCTGACCACACCGGCCTCTAATGTGCCGCAGTACCGCGGCGGCAGGTACGCCGTGCCGTCCGGTGCCGACTTGAGCATCCCGAAACCGACCGAGCACTGGTTGTTCGTGTACGCGGGCAGCCCCGGGCCGAACGTCGCGCCGCCGTCGGTGCTCGTGCCGCAGCTCGCGACGAGCGTGGCGTTGGCGCAGTAGTAGACGACGCTCGGGTAGCTGCCCGTATGCGGCCCGCGGAAGGCGCCGACGCCGACGCTCTGGTGGTCGTACATCGCGCCAGGGGCGCAGCCCAGGGGCACCGGCACCCAGTTCGCGCCGTCGTCGTCGGTGTACGACAGGAACGAGCAGGCGAGCTGGAGGTGCGAGACGAACGTGCGCCCGGTCGCCGGGTCGGTCTCGAGGATCGGGTCGTACGAGCCATGCTCGGACGTCTCGGGGGGTGAGACGTCGGTCCACGTCGCGTAGCCGTGCCCGTCGAACCTGGTCACCCGCATCGTCGTCACGTACGACTGGAGCAGCACCACGCCGTTGCGCGGGTCGACCCCGATCGTGGGCTCGCCGAGCGTCTCGCCCATGCCCGGAGGCGGCGCGTAGCTGACGAACGCGGGCGGCTTGGGTGGCGGCGCCACCGCGTCTGCTCCGGACAGCGTGGCCAGGACCGCGACGAGGCCGCTGAGCGCCCCGACTGCCACGGCGCTGCGGCGCATCGCGTACCCCCCACGTCGGTATCCGAGTAGATAAGCACGTTCGTCCGGTTTCGTCACCCGGGGTAGCCTGGTCGGACGCCACGAAACCGACCGCCGCAGGAGGTCTCACCCGTTGTCCGCACAGTCCGACCGCCTCGCCGAGTTCGGTACGAACGTCTGGCTCGTCGACGAGATCTACCAGCAGTACCTCGCCGATCCGAACTCCGTCGACAAGGCGTGGTGGGACTTCTTTGCCGACTACCAGCCCGGCGAGGCCCCACCGCCCGAGGCACCCGCGACCGCCCCCGCGCGGGCGCCCGAGGCCGCGCCGCCGGCCCCCGCGCCCGCTGTCCCCCACGGCGCGCCGCTCAAGGGCGCCGCCGCCCGTGTCGTGCAGAACATGGAGGCGAGCCTCGCGGTCCCGACCGCGACGAGCGTCCGCGCCATTCCGGCCAAGCTCCTCGAGGACAACCGCACGATCGTCAACCGCCACCTCGCCCGCAACCGCGGCGGCAAGGTGTCCTTCACGCACCTCATCGGCTACGCCGTCGTCCAGGCCTGCACGCAGATGCCGGAGATGAACAACGGCTTCGTCCACGACGACGCCGGCAAGCCGGTGATGGTCACCCCTGAACACGTCAACCTCGGCCTCGCCATCGACCTCCGGAAGGACGACGGCACGCGGTCGCTCGTCGTACCGAGTGTCAAGGGCGCGGAGACCATGGACTTCGCGACGTTCTGGGCGGCGTACGAGGACATCGTCCGGCGCGCGCGGACCAACAAGCTCACCGCCGACGACTTCGCCGGCACGACGATCAGCCTTACCAACCCCGGCACCATCGGCACGGTCCACTCGGTGCCGCGCTTGATGGCCGGGCAGGGCGCGATCGTCGGCGTCGGCGCGATGGAGTACCCCGCCGAGTACCAGGGCGCGTCACCCGACACGCTCGCCAACCTCGCGGTGAGCAAGGTCATCACGCTGACGAGCACGTACGACCACCGCATCATCCAGGGCGCGCAGAGCGGCGACTTCCTCAAGCTGGTGCACCGGTTGCTGCTCGGCGAGGAGCACTTCTACGAGCAGATCTTCACCGCGCTCCGCATCCCGTACGAACCGGTGCGCTGGGTCCGCGACATCACGACGACGCACGAGGGTCAGATCGAGAAGCCCGCGCGCGTCGTCGAGCTCATCCACGCGTACCGCGTGCGCGGCCACCTGATGGCCGACACGGACCCGCTCGACTACCGCAGCCGTAGCCACGCCGACCTCGACATCCTCAACCACGGCCTGACCCTGTGGGACCTCGACCGGTCGTTCCCGACCGGGGGTTTCGCGGGGCAGCAGACGATGCGGCTGCGCGACGTCCTCGGCGTGCTACGCGACTCGTACTGCCGCACCATCGGCATCGAGTACATGCACATCCAGGACCCGGGGCAGCGGCAGTGGATCCAGGAACGCGTGGAACGCACGCACGAGGCCGTCGACCGCGAGGAACAACTCCGCATCCTCGAACGCCTCAACGCCGCCGAGGCGTTCGAGAACTTCCTGCAGACCAAGTACGTCGGCCACAAGCGGTTCTCGCTCGAAGGTGGCGAGAGCGTGATCCCGCTGCTCGACGCGATCCTCGGCGAGGCGGCACAGGCGGGGCTCGACGAGGTCGCGATCGGCATGCCACACCGCGGCCGGCTCAACGTCCTCGCCAACATCGTCGGCAAGTCGTACAGCCAGATCTTCCGCGAGTTCGACGGCGACATCGACACGGGCACCGCGCACGGCTCGGGCGACGTGAAGTACCACCTTGGCGCGGAGGGGACCTTCAAGGCGCCCGACGGCTCGTCGGTCGCGGTGTCGCTCGCCTCGAACCCGAGCCACCTGGAGGCCGTCGACCCGGTGCTCGAAGGCATCGTCCGGGCCAAGCAGGACCGCATCGACAAGGGCGACCAGGGCTACACCGTGCTGCCCGTGCTGTTGCACGGCGACGCGGCGTTCGCCGGCCAGGGCGTCGTCGCCGAGACGCTGAACCTCAGCCAGCTCTCCGGCTACCGCACCGGCGGCACGGTGCACGTCGTCGTCAACAACCAGCTCGGGTTCACGACGTCGGCGGCCGCGGCCCGGTCGAGCGTCTACTGCACCGACGTCGCGCGGATGATCCAGGCGCCGATATTCCACGTGAACGGCGACGACCCCGAGGCCGTCGTGCGCGTCGGGCGGCTCGCGTTCCAGTTCCGCCAGGCATTCCACAAGGACGTCGTCGTCGACATGGTCTGCTACCGCCGCCGCGGCCACTCCGAGGTCGACGAGCCGTCGTTCACGCAGCCGCTGATGTACGACCTCATCGATGCGCACCGCTCGACGCGCAAGCGCTACACCGAAGCGCTCATCGGTCGCGGCGACATCAGCGTGGCCGAGGCCGAGGAGGTGCTGCGCAACTACCAGGG
>CBQZLL010000271.1:0-3896 GCA_967749945.1 uncultured Frankiaceae bacterium | reverse complement strand
CCGGCCGACGGCTTGTGGCCGAACACCCCGTTGAAGAACGCCGGCATCCGGATCGACCCGCCGATGTCGCTGCCGAGTCCGAACGGCGCGCATCCGGCACCGATCGCCGCGCCCTCCCCGCCGCTGCTGCCGCCGACGATGCGCGAGGGGTCGTAGGGGTTGTTCGTCCGGCCGTAGACCTTGTTGTCGCTCTCGAACCACATCGCGAGCTCGCTGACGTTGGTGACGCCGAGCGGAATGGCGCCCGCCGCACGCAGCCGCGCGACCGTGATCGCGTCCTCCGCGGCGGGATGTCCGACTCGTGACACAAGGCCCGCCGTGTTGGGCATGCCGGTGAGCGCGAACGTCTCCTTCACCGTGCAGGGGACGCCGTGGAACGGCGGCAGCGCCTCGCCCGCGGCTACGGCGGCGTCCGCGGCGTCCGCTTCGTCCCGTGCGGCGGCAAATCTGTCGGCGACGACAGCATTGACGACCGGGTTCACCTGTTCGATCTGGGCGATATGTGCCTCGACGACCGCGCGTGCACTCACCTCACCGTGACGAATCCGTTCGGCGAGTGCGGTTGCCGAGAACGTCAGCATGAGTCATCCTCCCGGTGTCCGACACGCCGGGCGACGTTTGGGCGAGCGCAGCGCGGCGAGATAGGGAACACTCTGCCCGCTCGGGACGTTACCTGGGCGCTCAGAGCAGACGCACGTGAAGCCGATAAGGACACCATGACGCAGTCGCAGGATTACGACACTCGCAAGTCAAGCTCGCTCGAGGCCGAGGACAGCCTCGAGGAGATCATCACGCGCAAGCCCGAACAGCCCGTCGGCGTGGCCGAGGACGAGAACGAGCTGGCGTTCGAGATGGAGCTCGCGGGCGCGGAGGAGATCAACGACGAGCTCGCCATCCGCCCGGTCCCCAAGCAGGCGAACGAGTTCACCTGTTCCAGCTGCTTCCTCGTGAAGCACCAGAGCCAGCTCGCCGACGCGAAGAAGACCATCTGCCGCGACTGCGCGTAGCGGCGGCCAGGGCGGCACCTCGCTGCGTTCTCCTCGTCGCCGATAGCCCACTATCGGCTTCCTCGTCCGCCTTGCGATGCACCGCCCTGACCGCCGCTCCGTGATCGCACCGGAACGAAAACCACCCATAGACCATCCCAACGGGCCATGTCGCGCGCCGGGGACGTACCGGAGCATGACGGTCCATGAGCGCGTACCGCCGCTTCCCGGCTCCCGACCCCGACGGGTTGCGTGAGCTGCGGGCGCTGGTCGCGTACCGTGCCGCGCCGCTGGAGGCGGCGGTCAACGGCGGGGCGACGGTCCCCGAGCCGCGGGCCGGCGCGGAGCTGATGGAGGCGGCGCAGGCCGCGGTGTTCGCGGCCGACGCCGACGTCGTCGATCTCGTCGCGCGGGCGCAGGCGGGAGAGCCGGAGGCGTTCGGGTCGCTCTACGACCGCTACGTCGACGTCGTCTACCGCTACGTCTACTACCGGGTCAGCAACCAGGCGCTCACCGAGGACCTGGTGAGCGAGACGTTCCTGCGTGCGTTGCGACGCATCACGTCGTTCACCTGGCAGGGGCGCGACTTCGGCGCGTGGCTCGTGACGATCGCGCGCAACCTCATCGCCGACCACTTCAAGTCGAGCCGCTACAAGCTCGAGGTCGCGACCGCCGAGATGCTCGACGCCGACCGCGCGACGGACGGACCCGAGGACGAGGTCCTCGACAACATCACCAACCTCACCTTGATCGAAGCCGTGAAGATGCTCGGCGCGGAGCAGCAGGAGTGCGTCGTGCTGCGGTTCCTCCAGGGCTTCTCGGTGAGCGAGACGGCGCTGGCGATGGGCAAGACCGACGGCGCGATCAAGGCGCTCCAGTACCGCGCCGTGCAGTCGCTGAAGCGCCTCCTCCCCGCGGAGCTTGTCCTATGACCCGGCGCGCCTGGTCACTAATGACCATCTTCCGGAATGGCCCGCTGCAGGCCATGTCCGCGAGTCCGGCGGCCTCGTTGCTCGTCGTGGAGGCGAGCCGATGACCACGAACCGTACGTCCCGCCGCGCGGAGGACTTCGACCGCGCGCTGACCGCTGAGCGCGGCGCCGCGCTCGACCCGACGATGGCGACGCTCGTCGCCGTCGCGGGCGCGCTGACGGCGCTGCCGCAGCGACCGGCGCCCGCGTTCCGCGACGCGCTGCGGACCCGGCTCATGGCCGAGGCGGCCTCGGTGCTCCCAGCGGCGTCCGTGCCCGCGTCCGTGCCCGCCGGGTCGGGTGCCGGGTCGGCAGCTCGCAGCTTGCAGAGCGTTCTCTCGAAGCCCGCCATGCAGATCGCGACGGGCGGCCTCGCCGCGGCCGTCGCGGTGACCGGTGTCGGTGTCGGCGCGTCGCGGGCGCAGCCGGGCGACCCGCTGTACGGCCTCAAGCGCGCTGTCGAGGGCTGGCAGGTCGGCCTCGCCGGTGGCCAGGCCGCCGAGGCTTCGGCGCTCCTCGAACACGCGCAGACCCGCATCGACGAGATCCGTCACCTCCTGGAGAACGGCGCGCTCCGCCGCGTCGCCGGCCAGGTCGATGCGCTCAACCGCGAGCTGAAGGCAGCCATCGACCGGCTGCTCGCCGAGGCGCGGGCCGGCTCGCGGTCGGCATACGACCGGCTGCAAGCCGTTCTCGCCGGTTACTCGGCCCAGCTCCTCGCGCTCTACGAGAACGTGCCGGCCGACGCGCGCGACGAGGTCAGCGCGACGTTGCGGACCTTGAACGTCGCGCGCGCGCAGCTCGCCGCGGTCCCGCCACCGCCAGTGTCGACGCGCTCGCCGAGCCCGAGTCCGACGCCGTCGCCGACCTCGCCCTCGCCGACGTCGGTCGTCCCGTCGACGCCGCCACCGACCACGCCGACCTCGATCATCCCGTCGACGGTCATCCCGTCGACGCCGACGATCCCGCCTCCGCCATCCACGATCCTGCCGACGCTGCCGGTGACCCTCCCGCCGCTGGTGCCGTAACAGGGATGCCCCCGGAACGCCCGTCCCGTTGTTGTAGGGGCGACGGGACGGGCTCCGGGGCCTTGGTACTCACTTCGCGGGCATCCATTCCTCGTACCAGCCGACGACGCGCGTCGCCCAGTCCAGCAGCGCGGGGAAGCGGCGTACGCCGTGACCCTCGCCCGGGTAGATCGCGCACGCCGTCGGGACGCCGTGCTCGACCAGCGCCTGGTGGAACTCCAGGGCCTGGCCCGGTGGCGTACAGCGGTCGACGTCGCCGGCCGTGAGGAACGTCGGCGTCGTGACCCGGTGGGCGTGCAGCAGCGGGCTGCGCTGCTCGCGGATCGGGTCGTCCATGGCACCGACGAACACCGCGTCGAAATGCGCGATGTTGCTCGTGTAGTGCTGGCTGCGCCAGTCGGTCACCGGTGAGATGGCCACGGCCGCGGCGAAGCGTTCGGGGGCCTGGGAGACGAGCCAGGTCGTCATGAAGCCGCCGTGGCTGCCGCCGATGACGCCGATGCGATCGGGGTCGGTGACGCCGGTCGCGACGAGGTGGTCGAGGCCCGCGAGGTGGTCGGTCGTCTCCGCGCCGCCCATGTCGCCGACGACCATCTCGGCGTACGCCTGGCCGCGACCCGACGAGCCGCGGACGTTCGGGACGAGGACCGCGTAGCCGCGCGCGAGCAGGATGCCGATGAGGCGTTGCCGGGCGGGCGACCTGCTGTTCTCGCGACTGATCGGGCCGCCGTGCACCCAGAGCACGGTGGCGTACGGCCCGTCGCCGCGCGGCGTGTAGAGCAGGCCCTGGATCTCCAGGCCGTCGGGCGCGGTCCATGCGATCCGTCGCTCGGTGCCCAGGCTCGCCGGATCGACTCCGGCGCCCGGCGCGAACGCGTGCACGGTCCGGTCGACGCCGTCACCGACGACCGC
>CBQZLL010000270.1:0-3904 GCA_967749945.1 uncultured Frankiaceae bacterium | reverse complement strand
GAGCCAGGTCGCGCCCGACTCCTTGAGCGGAGCGATCGCCTGGCGCGGACGTTCGGTGAGGATCTCCGCGCCGGCCCCCGCGAACGAGTCGAGCCCGGCCGCGTGCAGGCGCTCGATCACCTGCGCGTGAGTGAGCCCGCTGACCCGGCCGATGTGCACGACCTCGCTGCCGCCCAGCGAGTGCAGCGCCAGCTGCGGGTACGCCGCCTTGATCGCGGCGAACGTCTGCTCGTACCACTCGATCCCGAAGTCGGGGTGGTGCCCGCCCTGCAGCATGATCTGCGTCGCGCCGAGCGCGACGGCCTCCGCGCAGCGCCGCAGGATCTCGTCGAGGTCGCGGACCCAGCCCTCCTCGTGACCGGGCGCGCGGTAGAACGCGCAGAACTTGCAGGCGGTCACGCAGACGTTGGTGTTGTTGTGGTTGGGGGCGATGCGGTACGTCGCGACGTTGTCGGGGACGCGGCGGCGGCGGCCCGCGCCGGCCGCGCGACCGAGCGCGTGGAACGGCGCGTCGGCGTAGAGGAGCAGCGCCTCCTCGGGGGTGATGCGGCCGCCGTCGGCCGCCCGGTCGAGGATCGCCTGGATGTCGCTCACACCGTCAGCGTAGTAGCCCGCGTACCGGCGCGATCCGCGCGTAGAGCGGGTCGGGGTCGCCGAGCCAGTCGCCGAGGACCGACTGGTAGACGCTGCGTACGTCGGTCGTCATCGCGAGGTTGTCGGCGGGGACCTTCGTCGTCCCGAGCGTCGGGTGCTCGCCGTGCAGGCCCGCGCCGACCCGGCCCTTCGGCCCGATGACGAACACCGGCGCCGCCGCGCCGTGGTCGGTGCCCGCGTCGGCGGCGGTGCCGTTCTCCCCGATCCGCCGGCCGAACTCGCTGATGACGAGCACCGTCGTCCGGGACGCGAGCGACGCGGGCAGCGCGCCGATACCGAGCGACGTGCCGGCGTACGACCCGAGGAAGAACGCTTCGAGCGACGCGTCCAGATCGGTCAACAACCGCTCGTGCTGCTGCCGCTGACCGGTGTGCGTGTCGTAGCCGCCGACGCCGAGGAACAGGCACTCGACGCCGAGGTCGAGCCCGAGCATCGACCGCGCGGTGAGCATCCCGTCGCCGAGGTAGCTGCCCGTCGACTTCGCGGCCGGGATGCGGCTGAGTACGTCGACGAGGTCGGCGGCCTGCCGCGCGCCGAGACCGGCGTAGCGGCGCATCGGCTCGCTGCGCGCGTGGTGGTCGAACAACGCGAGTGCGTCGTGCCGCGCGTCGGCGACCGCACCCGTGCCGTCCGCGAACCGGGTCGCCGCGATCGACGCGATCTCGACGCCGGCGCGGGCGCGGCCGCGCAGCATCAAGGGCAGCTCGTAGCCGATGCCGACGCCGCGCAGCTCTCCGGCGCGTGGCGTACAGCGATCGAGGTGCCGGCCGAGCCAGCCCGACTCGGGCGCCTGGCCGGGCTCGCCCGAGTGCCAGATGTCGCCGGACACGAAGTGCGAGTAGTTGTGGTTTGGGTAGTCGACGCCCTGCACGATCGCGACCCGGCCGTCGCGGTACAGCCGGTGCACCGTCTTGAGCTTGGCGTTGAGACCGAGGTGGTGCGCGCGGTCGGACGGCAGGTCCAGCGGCAGCGTCTGCTTCGGCGTGTACGCGACCGCCGGACGAACCTTGCGGTATACGTCGTACGCACTGCCCGCGGTCGGGACGACGGTGTTGAGACCGTCGTTGCCGCCGTAGAGGTGGATGACGACGAGCCGGTTGCGCTTCGCGGAGTCGGGATGCGCCGGGGCCTGCGCGAACGCGTCGCCGACCCGCGCGACCGCGGGCAGCAGCGCGTACGCGGCGGCAGCTCCGCCCGCGGCCTGGATGAGGCGACGCCGGGTGAGGCCCATCTAGAACACCACCCACTCCGGGCTCGACAGCAGGAGCGTCAGCACACCGGCCGCCCGCGCGGCTTCGCCCTGCGGGACGCGCTTCAGGTACGCGTTCACCGCCGCGGTCGTGTTCGCGCCGAAGCCGGCGAGGCCGAGCCGCTTTGCCCACGCCTTGACGTCGGCGGCGGCCGGCAGCGGCGACACGGTGGCGTTCGGCTGCTTCGCAGCGAGGTTGTACAGCGTCAGGCCCGCGTCGTAGCGCGCCAGCGCGGTCACCGGCGAGACCCAGTCGCGACCGAGCGGCCAGCCGCCGACGTTGACGGGGTTGAACAGCGACTGCCCCATCCGTTCCAGCGGCCAGACGAGTGCGTTGTCGGAGAACGACACGCCGAGCGCCTTGGCCGCGTGAACGATCGCCTCGACCGGCTGGCGGACGAGCTGGCGGCCCTTCGCGGCCGAGGCGTAGCGGAACTCGTCGGAGAGCAGCAGGACGCGGACCGCGGCGGCGGCGTCCCAGTTGCTCGACCTCAGCGTCGACGCGACCTTGTTGACGAGTGAGTCCGACCCACCAGGGACATAGGCAAAGTTCGCGACGACCTTCCACGCGAAGAAGCGGCTCGCGACCGGCTGCGCGAGCGCGAGGTCGACGAGCGCGAGGTACTCCTTGTCACCGAGGTCGCCAATGGTCTTGCCGAGGATCCGTTTCGTCTTGTGGTCGTGCCGTCCCGCGACGAACTGCGACGACGCCGTCCCGCCGGGGATCCAGCCGGTGAATGCGCGCGCCGCCTCGCGAATGTCGCGTTCGGTGTAGACCTGCGGTCGTTTGCCGAGAGTGAACAGCTCGAAGAACTCGCGGGCGTAGTTCTCGTTCGGGTTCGGCACGGTGTTCTCGATGCCGTTGAGCCACCAGAGCATCGCCGGGTCGATGGTGACCTGCGCGACGAGGTCGCGGATGTTGCCGAGAGCGTTCGCGCGCAGCGTCTGGTTCTGCACGACGAGGTCGCGGACGGTCGGGGGGTAGCGCACGCCGGTCGCGAAATGACCGTGCCAGAGCAGCGTCATCCGTTCCAGCAGCGGGAACGGCGTGGTGCGCATGCGTTCGAGCCACCAGCGCTGCGCCTGGGCGCGGGCGGTGTCGTCCTGCGTCGCGAGACGTTGCGCGTCGTCGGGGAGCGGCGGCTGCGCGGGCAGCGTCGTGACCTGCAGCAGCGAGTCGACGAGGTCGGCGTACGGCTTGCCGGTCCACTGGTCGAGGTCCGCCGCCGTCGCGCCGAAAGCCACCCGCCCGAACAGCCGCGCGACGTCCGCGGTCGTCATCGCGGCGGCCATCAGGCGGCCGCCCGCAGCAGCAGGATGCTGCCGCTGTCGAAGTCGAGGACGTACAGCCCGTCGGGACCGAACACGACGTCGAGCGGCGCGGGCCCGACGACGACGTCCTGCGGCGGACCGGACTTGCCGTTCGCGATGGGCACCCGGACGACCCGGTGCCCCGACAGCGACGGATCGTTGCTGCCGTACTCGGCGATGTAGAGGTCGCCGCCCCAGATGCCGCCGGTGCCGAACGCGACGCCGTCCGCGGAGACGTGCAGCCCGAGCGCGCGCTCCGGTGCTGCGTACTTCGACGTGCACTTGGTCTTGACGTTGGGGTTCTGGCCGCGGACCGGACCGGCCTTGTAGACGCAGGCCGGGAAGCCGAAGTCGACGGTCGGCTTCGCCGCGTCGACCTTGTGCAGCAGGTCCTCGCCGAACGGGTCGAGGGTGTCGGGACCGTTCGACGGGAACCAGAGGTCGCTGCCACCGGGGCGGAACGCGACGTCGTAGACGTTGCGCAACCCGCGCGCCTCGACCGTCGGCGCCGCACCAGGTTTGACCGGGATCGGGTACGACAACACCGTGCCCGACAGCGGCCGCTCGGCCGGGCCGCCGGTGACGCCGTCGTCGGTGGAATTGCCGTTCGCGACGTAGAGGCGCCCGTTGCGGACAGCCATGCCGTTGGTGTTGTGACGACCGTTCGGAAGCCGGTCGACGACGACCTTC
>CBQZLL010000269.1:0-3910 GCA_967749945.1 uncultured Frankiaceae bacterium | reverse complement strand
CGAACGCGCTGTCCGCGTACCGCCGCCTCGGCATCGCCCGCAACCTCGTCGGCGAACATCTCGGCGACCTCGGGATCGACGACAAGCGGATCTACGGCGTGCTCGACACCCGCGTCCCGGCCGAGCACGAGGTCGAGGCGAACAGTGCCGTCGTCGCCCGGCGTGCGCTCCCGTTGCTCTCGGGTGGCGACGTCATCGGCGCGCTCGTCCTCGTGCGTGACATCACCGACCTGCGTCGCCGCGACCGCCAGCTCATCACCATGGACGCGACGATCCGCGAGATCCACCACCGGGTGAAGAACAACCTGCAGACCGTTGCCGCGCTGCTGCGCCTGCAGGCGCGCCGGTCGACCGCCCCCGAGGCGCGGTCCGCGCTGGAGGAGTCGGTACGCCGGGTGTCGTCCATCGCGCTCGTACACGAGACGCTGTCGCAGGCGCTGGACGACGCGGTGGCGTTCGACGAGATCGCCGACAAGGTGATGGCGATGGTCGGCGACGTCGCGTCGCCGGAACGCGCGGTCACGACGCGGCGTGTCGGGTCGAGCGGGTTGCTGCCCGCCGCGGTCGCCACGCCGTTGGCGCTCGTCCTGGCGGAGCTGCTGCAGAACGCCGCGGAGCACGCGTTCGCCGACCGCGGCGGAACACTCGAGGTGCGGCTCGACCGCCGTCCCACCGGCCTTCGTGTCGAGGTCGTCGACGACGGCGGCGGGCTACCCGACGGCTTCGCCATCGACGGCTCGAAGCGGCTCGGCCTGCAGATCGTCCGCACCCTCGTCGTCGGCGAGCTGGGTGGCGCGATCGAGATGGGCACCGGCGAGTCCGGCGGTACGTCGGTGATCCTCGACGTGCCGCTGGCCACGGCGGCGCACTAGGTCCCGCCGGCGTGCCGCCGGTCGCTACTGGTGAGTAGCGGCGCCGCAGTTCACCGGTCCGTGCTCGGGACGTTGCCGCTACTCACCAGTAGCCGCGGGCCTCGGCGGGGCAGGTGTGGCGGCGCCCCGGCCCGAACTCACCACGCATGCGACCACGTCCGCTCGTTCTTGCCGCGCTCGCGCTGAGCGCCGCCGCCGGTCCGGTCCTGCTCACGCCGGCGCGCGCCGCCGCGCCCGCGCTGCACGTCGTCCGCGACGGCCAGGCCGGACGGATGACCCGGGTGCCCGAGGACGACGAGTTCCAGGCCGACACGACGGTCGAGCCGTCCATCGCGGTCAACCCGGCGAACCCGCGCAACGCCGTCGTCGGCTTCCAGGCCGGCCGCGCCGACGGCGCCGCGTCGAACGGCTACGGCTTTACCTTCGACGCGGGCAAGCACTGGAAGTACGGCCTGCTGCCGAAGCTCACCGGCCTCACCGGCGGCACGTTCACCGCCGCGTCCGACCCGGTCGTCGCGTTCGGCCCGGAGAACGTCGTCTACTTCAGCTCGCTCGCGTTCAACGCGACGACGAGCGCCATCGTCAACCACACCTCGCACGACGGCGGCCGGCACTGGGACGCGCCGACGTACGTCCTCAACAACCCCGGCGAGATCTTCAACGACAAGAACTGGGTCGTCGTCGACAACGGCAAGGGCACCGGCCACCACACCGGCCGTGTCTACGTCCTCTGGGACGTCGGCGAGCCGGTGCTCGCGAGCTACTCCGACGACGAGGGCAAGACCTGGCTCCCCGCGCCGAGCGTCGTGTTCCCGGGCCAGGGCATCGGCACGATCCCGCTCGTCATGCCGAACGGCGACCTCTCCGTCGTGTTCTCGACTGCCGCGTACGTCCCGCCGATCGGTAGCAGCACGCCGCCCGACAACCAGCTCGACACCAGCACCGCGGGCAAGCTCGTGATGGCGACCGCGCACGGTGCCGGGCTCGTCCCGACCGGTGCGCCCCTGGTCTTCGCGCCGCCCGTCACGGTCGCGACGTACAAGGGCAAGGACGTCCAGGACCTGCGGGCCGGCGGCCTGCCGAGCGCGGCCGTCGACCCGAAGTCCGGGCGCATCGCGGTGACCTGGGAGGACGCGCGCTACCGGCACGACGACGTCAACGACGTCGTCGTGGCGACGTCCGACGACGGCGTCCGCTGGACGACGCCGGTCCGGGTCAACAAGGGCGCCGACGACAGCGACGTCGACCACTTCACGCCGGCCATCGCGGCGGGTACGGACGGCGTGTGGCGGATCGCGTACCGCCAGCGCCCGGGTGCGAGCGACGACGAGGACGGCCCGTACGTCGACACCTACTACCAGCAGTCGTCGGACGGCCGCACCTGGTCGAAGGCGCTCAAGGTGAACCGGGTCAGGACCGATCTGCGGTTCGCGGCGTTCTCCCGGAACGCGGCGTTCCTCGGCGACTACATGCAGGTCGCGGCGGCGGGAGCGTTCACCTACGTCGTGCGCTGCGAGGCGCTGCGGGTGTCGAAGCGGGACACCGGGTCACTGCCGCCCGAGGACGACCACCACCAGCGCACCTGGGTCGCGGTCGTCGGCCCGCGCGGCCGCACGCTCTAGCGAGCTACGGGCTCGGCGACGGCGGCGCGATGTCGCTCGTCGGGTCCTGGTTGCCGAAGTGCAGGGCCTTGTTGATCCCCCACGCGGTGCCGGCGCCGAGCAGGACGAGCAGGACCAGCGCGACGACGCGGAAGCGCCAGACCGCATGCCACTCGGGTGCGGGCTCGCGCGCGCCCGTCACGGGCGGTATGTAGGACTCAGGCACCGGACCTCCGGACACGCGTGACGCCCGCCACCGTCCAGGGTGACAGGCGTCGGCAGCGTAGTGCGTCAGGCGATGCGCGCGCGGGCTCGGGCGCCGCGGCGCTTCAGCGCCCGCCGCTCGTCCTCGCTGGTGCCGCCCCACACACCGGCGTCCTGGCCGGTCTCGAGTGCCCACTGGAGGCACTCGGTCCGGACGTCGCAGCGACGGCAGACGGCCTTCGCCTCGTCGACCTGCGCAGCGGCGGGCCCGGTGGTGCCGATCGGGAAGAACAGCTCGGGATCCTCGTCACGGCAGAGCGCTTGGTGGCGCCAGTCCATGCGATTTCACTCCTTGGTCTTGGCCGGGCGGGACCGGCCTGCGTGTTCCGCTCTCGTCCTTGTGAATGCTTTCACGAAGTCCGGCGGAGGACAACATATCCGTCCTGGCCTGCCCAGGGAAGGGTCAGACCGAACGAAGTTCAGTGTACGGGGCGATCTGCGTGCTCCGCAAGCGTTTTGCAAGCACTGTTCGTCCCTGTCGTGTCGGCTTCGGGTCGGGGCCCTGCGTCGTGTGCGGGATTCGGCGGCCCTAGCCAGTCGAATCCCGCACACAACGAGGCGAGCCCGCAGTGGACCGGCCCGCACTACGCCGAACGGGTGGACTCCTTTGACCCGTTCGAACTGCCGCGCGAGCATGGGCTGACCGGCGCAACCCGGACCGCGGCCGCGGTCGTCACGCCCGAGGCGCCGTCGAGGGGTGGGCGGTGTCCCAGCACGCCGAGGCCATGCAGCGCGCCTCCACGCGCGCGGCCGGTCCCGGCTGGCCCGCGCTCGTCGTCACCGACCCGGTCGGCATCGTCGTCCACTGGGGCTACGCCGCCGAGGCCGTCTACGGGTGGACCGCGGTCGAGGCCGCCGGTCGTACCGCCGCCGATCTCACGCTGGTAGACCGTGGCCCGGCCGAGGCGTGGGACGGCCCGGTCGAAGTACGTCACCGCGACGGCTCGACGTTCGTCGCGCACGTCCAGCAGACGCCGGTGCACGACCACGACGGCCGGCACGTCGCCACGGTGTCGCTCTCGTACCCGGTCGGCGAGGACCGGCTGCCGCTCCTCGCCGCCGAGCGTGGCGCCCGCACCGCGGCCGAACGCGCCACCGAACGCCTCCGCCGCCTCCAGCAGGTCACCGCCGAGCTGTCCGCCGCGATGACGACCGAGGAGGTCGTCGACCGGG
>CBQZLL010000268.1:0-3980 GCA_967749945.1 uncultured Frankiaceae bacterium | reverse complement strand
CGTCGGGTCGACCGGCTTGCTGAGGTAGTGGTCGGCGCCCGCATGGAAAGCCTCCGTGCGCAGCAGCGGGTCGTCGCTGCCGGTGAGCAGCAGCAACGGGAGCAGCGCGGTGCGCGTGTCGGCGCGCAGCAGGCGGGTGACCTCGATGCCGGACAGGTCGGGGAGCACGAGGTCGAGCACCATCGCGTCGAGGTCCTCGGTCGCGGCGATCCGCAGCGCCTCCTCGGCCGTCGTCGCGCGGCGCACGTCGCAGAGATCGACGAGCGCGGCCTGGACGAAGTCCAGGACCGACTCGTCGTCGTCGACGACGAGCACGACCGGACGGTGTTCGGCGTCAGCGGCGGTCGTTCCGGGGACGAGAGGCGTCGCGTCGTGGCTCTGGCGGCACCACGGGCAGACCCGCCACTCCGGGTTGAGGCGGCGGGCGCACCCGGGGCACGCCTGGCGCTCGACCGTTGCGGCACACCAGGGGCAGTACGTCATGTCCTCGTCGACGTCACGGTGGCACGCGTGGCACCGGGGGCCGCTCGCGGCGTCGACCTGCGTGACGCGGAGCACCTCCTCGAGCGTCGTCTCGCCGCGGAGCGCGCGGGCGATGCCGTCGCCGCGGAGCGAGGAGATGCCGGACGCGCGCGCCGCGGTGCGGATCGCGGACTCGGTCGGCCGCGCGGTGAGGACCGCGCGCATGCCCGCGTCGATCGGGAGCACTTCGAAGATCGCGGCACGGCCGAGGTAGCCGGTGTGGCCGCACTGGTCGCAGCCGCGGCCGCGGACGATCGTGGCGCCCTCGAGGTCCGCCTCGGTGAGGCCGAGGATCTGCAGGGTGCGCGGGCTCGGCTGGTACGGCGCGACGCACCCGGCGCACGGCGTGCGGACGAGCCGTTGCGCGACGACGAGCGTCAGCGACGAGGCAATGAGGAACGGCTCGACGCCCATGTCGACGAGTCGGGTGACCGCGGCGGAGGCGTCGTTCGTGTGCAGGGTCGAGAACACCATGTGGCCGGTCAGCGACGCGCGTAGCGCGAGCTCGGCGGTCTCGGTGTCGCGGACCTCGCCGACGAGCACGACGTCCGGGTCCTGCCGCAGCACCGACCGCAGGCCGGCCGCGAACGTCAGGCCGGCCCGGTCGTTCGTCTGCACCTGGGTGATGCCGCGGAGCTGGACCTCGACCGGGTCTTCGAGGGTGACGATGTTCCGGTCCGGCGTCCGCATCTGGCTCACCGCCGAGTACAGCGTCGACGTCTTGCCCGAGCCGGTCGGGCCGGTGATGAGCACCAGGCCCTGCGGCGTAACGAGGGTTTCGAGGATCGTCTCGAGCTGCTTCTCGGAGAAGCCGATGCGCGACAGCGGGAGGACGCCCTCGCCACGGGCGAGGAGCCGGATCACGACCTTCTCGCCGTGCATCGACGGCAGCGTCGAGATGCGGGCGTCGATCGTGTCGCCGTCGACGGTGAGGCGGGTACGGCCGTCCTGCGGGCGGCGGCGCTCGGCGATGTCGAGGCCGGACATGATCTTCACGCGGCTCGTCATCGACGGTGACGCGCTGCGCGGCACGGTCATGACGTCGCGGAGCAGGCCGTCGACGCGGTAGCGGACGCGGAGGCCGTCGTGCTCGGGCTGCAGGTGGATGTCGCTGGCCCGGGCGCGGACGGCGTCGGACAGGATCACGTTGACGAGCCGGACGACGGGCGTGCCGTCGGCGTCGTCGGAGGTGTCGCCGTCGTCGCGGGCTTCGTCACCCATCGCGTCGAACATGACCGCGACGTCGGACGAGTCCCCCTCGAGACTCCACACCCGGCCGAGGACTTCGCGGATCCCCGAATCGGTCGCGACGACGGGGACGATGGTGCGGGCGTTCGTGTAGAGGCGGACGTCGTCGAGCGCGACGACGTCGGTGGGATCGGCCATGGCCAGGGTGAGCCGGCCGTCGACGTAGTCGGTGCCGACGACGACGTACCGCTCGGCGACACTGCGCGGGACGAGCCGCGCGGCGCTCGGCACGATCGGGACGCGGGCGACGTCGGCGAGATCGAGGCCGAGCGCGCGGGCCAGTCCCGCGGCGATGTCGAACTCGGTCGCGAGACCCCGCTCGACGACGATCGCGCCGAGCCGGCGCCGCTGCCCGCTTGGCTGCCCGGCCTGGTCGGCGAGGCAGTCGTCGAGGTCGGCTTCGGTGATGACGCCCCCGGCAACCAGCACCTCGCCGAGCCGGCGACGGCGTGGGGGGGCGGCCGCAGTCCCTGGCGGCGCGGCCTCGTGAAGGGTCACCTGTGGTTCATCGTCCGGTTGGGCTGGGCGCTGTAGACGTTGGTGACGACGGTCCCGAGTCGGCGCGAAACGGGGCAAGCCGGGCACGCAGCAGGATGGATGTCACGACGTGCCGAACTTTGACGTATGCCACCCAGTCTGCGCATGCAGTTCTCCGTCCTCGCTGCCGGCCTCGCCGTCGCGCTGTGCGCCGTACCCGGCAACGCCGCGGCGCCCCGACCCCAGGTCGTCGACCCGGCGGGCGACTCGATCGGCAACCAGGGCACGGCCGACGTCGTCAGCGCGACGTGGCGGACAACCGGCGACACGACGACGACGCGCGTTCGCGGCCGCAAGGTCACGAGGTACACGCCGCGCAAGCTCGTCGCGACGATCAACCTCGCCGCCGCGCCGACGGCGAGCCCGCCGCTCGAGTACGAGACATCGGCGGACGTCGCGGGCTGCGGAACGGTGCGGTTCACGTACACCCCTGGCACCGTCGGCTCGCAGATCCTCGGTGACGGCTCGCTCTGGATCGACTGCGGTGACGAGACCGACCCGACCACGGGCGACAACCTGCTGCTCATCTCCGGCCTGGAGGTCCAGGTCGGCGCGAAGAGCCTGACCTGGTCGATCTCGCTGAAGATGCTGCCCAAGCACGTCCACGTGGGCTCGAAGGTGAGTGCCTTCAGCGCCGCGGTCCACGTCGTCGAGCCGGTGTTCGGCCTCGACGGGACGACCGACACGGGGACGCCACTCGACGAGGGAGTCGGCGACGTGACCTGGGTGCTCCGCTAGTAGGGCTTGGCGAAACGGCCCGGATCGGTTCGGCCGCCCAGAACTTCGTGATCTTGGCGAGGTTGTGCACCATATACGTGCAGAACATCGCCAAGATCACGAGATGTGGGCTGGCGAAGCACGCCGCGACGAGCGTTTCGCCAAGCCCTACTAGGCAGGTCTGGTCCCCCGCGACGACGAACTCTCCAGATACCCCAGATGCCCCTGAGGAGCGCCATGTCCCGCCGTCTCTTCGCCGCGTTCGCGGCAGCCACCGTCCTCGCCGCGCCCGTCGTCGCGACCGCCGCGCCGCCCGCGCCGCAGATCACCGACCCGTCGGGTGACGCCGCCGGCGGTCAGGCCGCACTCGACATCGTGTCCGTACGCTTCAGCACGACCGGCACCACGTCGGTCACCAAGGTCGGCAAGAAGAAGAAGGTCACGTACACGCCGTCGAAGCTCGTCATCACCGAGACCCTCGGCGCAGCGCCGTCGACGACGCCCGGTGTGCGCTACCGGGTCGAGGCGGAGGTCGCGGGCTGCGGCCAGTTCGACCTCTACTACGTCAACGGCTCCGACGCGCCGGTCGGCTCGCTCTGGTACGACTGCCCCGAGGGGACGGGTCCGACCGACGGCGGGACGTTGATCGACCTGCTGCCGAAGGTCAGCGGCTCGACGCTGACGTGGACCATCGGCTTGAAGGCGCTGCCGGCGGGGACCCGCGCCGGCGCGACGATGAGCAATTTCCGCGCGTTCACCGACGTCGGCGACCCGGTCACCGGGATCCTGGGCACCGGCGACGGCGCGAGCAACGTACTCATCTTCGGTGACGACCCGACGAGCGGTGTCGCCGTGGCCGACGTCGCGACCGGCTCCGGGTCGTGGAAGGTCGGCTGAACTCCGTGATCTTGGCGAGGTTCTGCACGCATACGGTGCAAACCATCGCCAAGATCACG
>CBQZLL010000267.1:0-4089 GCA_967749945.1 uncultured Frankiaceae bacterium | reverse complement strand
CAGGACGTGCCGTGGCCGGAGTGGCGGCGTCGCGTCCTCGAGGTCGAGGCACTCGGCTACGACGCCGTCCACGTCTGGGACCACCTGGTGCACCGCACGCTCGCGGACACCGACCCGTTGCTCGACGCGTTCGGGATGCTCGCGGCGGCGGCCGCCGTGACGACGCGCGTGCGACTCGGAACGCTGGTCGCGTCGCCGACGCTGCGTCACCCCTACGTCCTCGCCAAGCAGGCGATGACCGTCGACCACGTCAGCGGCGGGCGGCTCGACCTCGGCATCGGCGCGGCGGGCGTCCTGCGCGACTACGAGGCGCTCGGCATCGAGCCGTGGCCGAAGCGCGAACAGGTCGACCGGTTCCGCGAGACCGTCGAGTGCATCCGCGCGGTGACGGGCGGCGCGACGTCGTACACCGGGTCGTACTACCGCGGCGACGGCCTCTCGATCGCGCCGGGTACGACGCGCGCGCCGTTGCCGTTGACGCTCGCCGCGCACGGCCCGCGCACCATGCGCATCGCCGCCGAGCACGCGACGACGTGGAACACCATCGCGCCGCGCGAGGGCGACGCCGAGTCCGTGCTCGCCACGCTGCGCGAACGGGTCGATCTGATCGACCGCTACACCGCGGAGGCCGGCCGCGACCGCGTCAGGAAGTCGGTGCTCGTCGGCTCGGACGACTGGCCGGTGCGCCGGTCGGTCGCCGACTTCACCGATGCGGTACGACGGCTCCGCGACGTCGGGTTCGACGAGGTCGTCCTCATGTACCCGGACCATCCCGCTGAGCACGCCATCGGCCACGGCGCCGCGGACCCCGACATCGTGCGCCGCGCCGCCGAGGTGCTGCCCGACCTGCGCTAGGGCGTCGGACACGCCCTAACCCACGACGGTGAGACCGGTGTCGGTACGGACCGCGTCGACGAGCCGTTCGCCGCGACGGACGACACCATGCGGCCAGACGACCGAACGCACCAGCTCGCCGTCGACGACCGCGCCGTCGCCGACGACGCTCGCGCCACCGCTCGCGTGCAGGTTGGCGGCGAGGTAGTCGCCCACGGTCCCGCAGTCGACGAACGTCCCGTCGTACGGCACCAGCTCCAGGTGCGCGTGCCGCCAGATCACCTCGTACAGGCCGGCCGGCTCGGCGGGCACGTCCGCCACCGTGCGCCACGGATGCAGCGCCGCGCCCGCGTACCGCCAGTCTCCGAAGTCGCCACGGACCGGGTCGTGCACAACGAGGAGGCGGACGCGTTCACCGTCCCATCCGTCGGCGAACCCGGCGAGGTCGCCCGGGCGGTACGCGTCACCGTTGAGGACGAGGACGTCGCGGCCGTCGAGCCACGGTCGCAGCAGCCCGATCGCGCCGGCGGTGCCGAGCGACTCGGTCTGGCGGGAGACGTACGCGCGGTCGCCGACTGCCGCGACGATCTGCTCCGCGAGGTGGTGCGCGTTGACCGCGACGTCGTCGGCGATCGCGCGGGCCGCGGCGAGGTTGCGGTCGAGGAGGGTGACGTTGCCGACTGGGCAGAGGGGCTTGGGGCGCAGGTCGGTCAGCGGCCGGAGGCGTTCGCCGCGGCCGGCGGCGAGGACGACGGCGGCGGGCACGCGGGAGACTCAAGCACATGCTGCTCGCGACGTGGAACGTCAACTCCCTCACCGCGCGCCTCCCGCGCGTCCTCGAGTTCCTCGGTACGCACCGGCCCGACGTGCTCTGCCTCCAGGAGACCAAGGTCGGCGATGCGGCGTTCCCGACCGCCGCGTTGCAGGAGGCCGGATACGCCGCTGCCCACCTCTCCGGCGGCCGCTGGGCGGGCGTCGCGGTCGTCTCGCCCCTCGGCAGCGCGCCGTACGACGTCGTCCGCGGGTTGCCCGGCGAGGTGCGCACCGAGGAGGCCCGGTGGGTCGAGGCGACGGTCGGCGACCTGCGGGCCGTCAGCGTCTACGTCACCAACGGCCGCGCGCTGGAGACGCCGCAGTACGAGGAGAAGCTCGCGTTCCTCGACGCGATGCGCTCGCGTCTGGCCGTCCTCGTCGCGGGCGACCTCCCCGTCTTCGTCACCGGCGACTTCAACATCGCGCCCGAGGACCGCGACGTCTGGGACCCGTCGCTGTTCGTCGGGACGACTCACACCAGCGCGCCGGAACGCGAAGGCCTCGCCCGCATCCTCGCGACAGGGCTCGTCGACGCGCTCCGGGTCACGCAGCCCGATGCGATCGGCTTCACCTACTGGGACTACCGGGCCGGGATGTTCCACAAGAACATGGGCATGCGGATCGACCTCGCGCTGCTCTCCTCCGCACTCGCGCCCAGGATTCGGCGCTGCGGCATCGACCGCGACTTCCGCAAGGGCGTCAAGCCGTCGGACCACGCGCCGCTGCTCGTCGAGCTCTCCTGACGCTGTTGTCCACAGAACTCTGTTGTCCACAGAACTCGGACAGGGGCTTCAACTCGGCCGTGTCCCGCCACGACAATCGTGCACGTACCCCGTCATAGTGATCGGGGCGGCTGAGCAGGGAGGTGCGGATGCGGAAGCGCAGGGCGCGTCGCGTCACCGTCCCGGTCGGCATCGCGATCCTCCTGCTGCTCGCGACCGCGGCGGGCGTGGCCGTCGATCGGCTCGAGCGATCGCCGTATGCGGTCGAGGCGATCGACGTGCCGTACACCATGCTCACCCTCCCCGCGGCCGCCCCACCGGTCACCGCACCCAAACCGGTCGGGGCGGTGGTCCGCGGCGCCGCGGCCTGCCCCAAGCCCGCGCCACTGCCGACGACGACCGCGAGCGCGGCGATCGCCGCGGGCACCCACCTCGACGTGTATGCCGCGCCCGACGGCCGGCGGACCATGACCTTGTCCAACCCCACCCGCGAGGGCCAGCGGCTGCACGTCCTCATCGTCGAGACCCGCGGCTTCTGGCTCCGGGTCCGGCTCCCTGTCCGCCCCAACGGCACGACCGGCTGGGTACGGATCACCGACGTCTCGACGTTCCCGGCTCCGTTCCGGATCCTCGTCGAGCTCTGCGCGCACCGGATCACCGTGTTCCGGGCGGGGAAGGCGGTGTGGCAGCGACCCGTCGCGGTTGGCAAGCCGGCTACGCCTACCCCGCGCGGATCCTTCTACGTCGACTTCATCACCACGATGCGAGCCGGCGGTGCGTACGGGCCGTACCTGCTCAGCGTCGCCGGGTTCTCCGACGTGCTGCACCAGTACGGCAACGGCGGCATCGGCCAGATCGCGCTGCACGGGACCAACCGGCCCGCGCTCGTGGGGACGTCGGCGAGTCACGGCTGCGTGCGGTTGCGCAACGCCGACATCACCTACCTGGCGCACCTCGTACCGCCGGGGACGCCGGTGACGATCGTCGCCTGACGGATCCGGCTGCGCCCGCTGGCGGCGTTCTCGTCGGGCCTGATAGCGCTGCTATCAGGCCCTCCTCGGCCTTGCCAGCCCCCATCTGGACCTCGGGACTTATTCGAGCAACTTCCGGCGCGGGACACTACGCGGACGTCGCGCGGCGGTCGCTGCCACCCGCGAGCAGCGCGACCAGCGCGGCCTTCTCGGGCCGGGCGAGTGCGGCGGCGGTCGCCGCGTGGGCGAGCTCTTCGATCTGGTCGGCGCGCGACGCGTCGAGCGCGTTGAGACCGAGCGCGCGCAACGTCGCGCCGCCGGGCTCGATGGTGAGGACGAGCATGCCCTGCCGCTGGAGGGCACGCCGTTCGGCGACGACGTAGGCGTGCCAGAGGATCCGCGCGGAGAGGTCGAGCTTCGCCCGGGATGCGGACGGCGCGACGGACATCGGCGAACTGACGACGACGAGGTCGAGCCGGTTCCCGGCGAGGACGTCGGCGTTCGTGGGGGAGTGGACGCCGCCGTCGACGTACGCCTCGCCGTCGACGGTCACCGGCCGGAAGTAGCCGGGGATCGCGCACGACGCCGCCACCGCCGTCGCGACGTCCGTCGTCGGCGCGTCGGGAGACCCGAACACCACGCGCTGGCCGTCCTTGCGCCGGACTGCGCAGATGTAGAGGCCCTCCTCGGGCCAGGACCCGCCACACCGCCGCCGGATCGGCTCCGCGAACACCTCGGTCGACCGCGTC
>CBQZLL010000266.1:0-4100 GCA_967749945.1 uncultured Frankiaceae bacterium | reverse complement strand
ACGGCACCATCGCCTATGCGGAGAACCCGCCCAAGAAGTACCAGGACATCTACCCGCTCGACTTCGACAACGACATGCGCGGCCTCTCGTCCGAGATCCGGCGCGTGGTTCAGCACTGGATCGACCACGGCGTGAAGGTGTTCCGCGTCGACAACCCGCACACCAAGCCGTTGCCGTTCTGGGAGTGGCTGATCTGGGACGTCAAGGCGAGCCACCCCGAGGTCATCTTCCTGTCCGAGGCGTTCACCCGGCCGTCGATGATGCACCTGCTCGCGAAGATCGGCTTCACCCAGTCGTACACGTACTTCACCTGGCGCAACGCGAAGTGGGAGCTCGAGGAGTACCTGCACGAGCTCGCGCACTCCCCCGCCGCCGACTACATGCGGCCGAACTTCTTCGTCAACACGCCGGACATCCTGCACGCGTATCTGCAGTACGGCGGCGCGGCGGCGTTCAAGGTCCGCGCGGTGCTCGCCGCGCTGATGGCGCCGTCGTGGGGCGTCTACTCGGGCTACGAGCTGATGGAGGCGACGGCGGTCCGCGAGGGGTCCGAGGAGTACCTCGACTCGGAGAAGTACCAGTACAAACCCCGCGACTGGTCGCGGCCCTCGCTGGCGCCGTACCTCACGATGCTCAACGCGTTCCGCCGCGCGCACCCCGCGACGCACTGGCTGCGCAACATCACGTTCCACCACGTGGATGACGACGCGGTCATCGCGTTCAGCAAGCGGCTCGACGACGACGTCGTCCTCGTCGTCGCGAATCTCGACCCGACGTCGGCGCGCGAGGCTACCGTTCACCTCGAGATGCCGATGCTCGGGCTGGACTGGGGCGACACGTTCCGCGTCGAAGACGTGGTGAGCGGTCAGACGTACACCTGGCACGGCCCGGCCAACTACGTCCGGCTCGACCCCGTCGTCGAGCCGGCACACGTTTTCACGGTCCGGCGCGATGGGTGACGAAGCCTGGTACAAGCACGCCGTCTTCTACGAGGTCCTCATCCGCGGCTTCTACGACAGCAACGGCGACGGCACCGGTGACCTGGCCGGCGTGACCGAGAAGCTCGACTACCTCTCCTGGCTCGGCGTCGACTGCCTGTGGCTGCTGCCGATCTACGAGTCCCCGCTGCGCGACGGCGGCTACGACATCAGCGACTTCCTCAAGATCCTGCCGGAGTTCGGCGACCTCGGGGACTTCGTGCACCTCGTCGACGCGGCGCACGAACGCGGCATGCGGGTCATCGCCGACCTGGTCATGAACCACACGAGCGACCAGCACCCGTGGTTCCAGGCGTCACGGTCCGACCCCGACGGCTTCTACGGCGACTGGTACGTCTGGCGCAACGACGACACCGAGTACCCCGACTCGCGGGTCATCTTCGTCGACACCGAGAAGTCGAACTGGAGCTACGACCCGGTCCGCGGCCAGTACTACTGGCACCGCTTCTTCGGCCACCAACCGGACCTCAACTACGAGAACCCGGCCGTGCAGGACGCGATGATCGAGGTGCTGCGGTTCTGGCTCGACCTCGGCATCGACGGGTTCCGCCTCGACGCGGTGCCGTACCTCTACGAGGCCGAGGGCACCAACGGCGAGAACCTCCCCGCCACCCACGCGTACCTCAAGCGGGTGCGCAAGGAGGTGGACGACAAGTACGAGAACCGCGTGCTGCTCGCGGAGGCCAACCAGTGGCCGACCGAGGTCGTCCAGTACTTCGGCGACGGCGACCAGTGCCACATGGCGTTCCACTTCCCCCTCATGCCGCGCATCTTCATGGCCGCGCGGCGGGAGCAGCGGTACCCGATCTCGGAGATCCTCGCCCAGACCCCACCGATCCCCGACAACTGCCAGTGGGGCATCTTCCTGCGCAACCACGACGAGCTGACCCTCGAGATGGTCACCGACGAGGAACGCGACTACATGTACACGGAGTACGCCAAGGATCCGCGGATGAAGGCGAACATCGGCATCCGCCGCCGTCTCGCGCCGCTGCTCGACAACAGCCGCGACCTGCTCGAGCTCTTCACGACGCTGCTGCTCTCGCTCCCCGGCTCGCCGGTCCTCTACTACGGCGACGAGATCGGCATGGGCGACAACATCTACCTCGGTGACCGCGACGGCGTCCGTACGCCGATGCAGTGGACCGGCGACCGCAACGGCGGGTTCTCCAAGTGCGACCCGGCGCGGTTGTACCTCCCGATCCTGCTCGACCCGGTCTACGGCCACCAGGCGCTCAACGTCGAGGCGGAGATGCGCAACCCGACGTCGTTCCTCTGGTGGACCAAACGGATGATCGAGGTACGCAAGCACTACGCGGTGTTCGGGTCGGGTGCGTTCGAGGAGCTGACCGGGAGCAACCCATCGGTGTTCGCGTTCCTGCGCAGCGACGAGCGCAACCAGGTGCTGTGCGTCAACAACCTCTCCCGGTTCCCGCAGCCGGTGGAGCTCGACCTGCGGAGGTTCGAGGGCCACCACCCGGTCGAGGTCGTCGGGCGGGTGCCGTTCCCGCGCATCGGCGAGCTGCCGTACCTGCTCACGCTCGCGGGGCACGGGTCGTACTGGTTCGAGCTCATCGAGGGCGACTGATGACGGCCCTCGCCGAACTGCTCACCGCGTGGCTTCCGCTGCAACGCTGGTATGCGAGCAAGGACCGCGTGCTCTCGACGGTCACGGCCGATCGCATCGCGACGCTCCGCCCCGGCAACCCGCGACTCGACCTCTACGTCGTCCACGTCCACGAGGACCGCTACCAGGTGCCGCTGTCCTTCCGCGCCGAACCGGCCGAGCCGCTGGCCCACGCGCTCCTCGGGCGGACGGGCGACGCGTTCGTCTACGACGCCACGCAGGACACCGACGTCAACGGCACCTGGCTGCGGTTGATCGCGGACAACGCGACGGTCGACGGCGTGACGTTCGCCGGCGACGTCGGCGACGGCGACATGCCCGCGCGACCCGTCGGCGCCGAGCAGAGCAACACCTCGCTCGTCTACGGCGACACGTACATCCTCAAGCTCTACCGCCGCCTCACCGACGCGCCCAACCCCGATCTCGAAGTGGTCCGCGCGCTCACCGGCGTCGGCTCGGTGACGGTCCCGCCCGCGGTCGGCTGGGTCGAGGGCGCGGGCTCGACGCTCGGCCTGCTGCAGCCGTACCTCAAAGGCGGCACCGACGGCTGGGCGCTGGCGCTGACGAGCATCCGCGATCTGTACGCCGAACGCGACCTGCACGCCGAGGAGGTCGGCGGCGACTTCGCGCCCGAGTCGTCGCGGCTCGGCGGCGTCACGTCCGTCCTGCACGCCGACCTCGCGCGAGCCCTTCCGTCGCGGCTGTCGACCGAGCACGAGACCGCCGCGATGGTCGCCCAGCTTCGCGGCCGGCTCACGGGGGCCGTCGAGGCGGTGCGCGCGCTGCGCCCGTACGCGCACGCGATCGACGACGTCTACACGAGCGTCGTCGCGGCCGGCGAGATCCCGGTCCAGCGCATCCACGGCGACTACCACCTCGGCCAGACACTGCGGACTGGTGACGGATGGGTCGTCCTCGACTTCGAGGGCGAGCCCGTCCGGCCGCTCGCCGAACGCACCGCGCTGATGAGCCCGTTGCGCGACGTCGCGGGGATGCTGCGGTCGTTCGACTACGCCGCGCGCCACCAGCTCGCCGGACACTCCGACTCCGACCAGCTCCTCTACCGCGCGGCCGAGTGGGCCGACCGCAACCGCGCGGCGTTCTGCGACGGCTACGCCGCGGAAGCCGGCTACGACCCGCGCGAGGCGGTCGGGCTGCTGCGCGCGTTCGAGCTCGACAAGGCCGTGTACGAAGTGCGCTACGAGGTCGCGCACCGCCCGTCGTGGCTCTCGATCCCGCTCGCCGGGATCGCACGGCTCGTCGGGTAACGGCGATGGCGGACGGCGTGACGTTCGACGGCGAGAGCGTCTCCCTCGGCTCGTCCGGTGGGGTCGTCACGCTGGTCGAGGGGTCGTCGTTCGCGCTGTCGGCTCGCAGCGGCGACATGCTCGGCGGGCGACCGCACGGCGTGTTCGTGCTGGACGTCCGGCACCTGTCACGATTCGCGCTCGGCATCGACGGGGAGGCCGTCGACC